>CAZFQI010000030.1:0-1286 GCA_964520755.1 uncultured Marinobacter sp.
AAGCCTTCAAAACCCGTATCGGCATCCGCGATTGAAAAACACGTCTACAAGGTGTTCCCGAACGACATGAATTCCCACAACACGGTGTTCGGCGGGATGATCATGGCGAAATGCGACCGGCTTGCGCTGGTTGTGGCAGAGCGGCATTCCGCCCATGTTTGTGTGACGGCTGCCGTGGATTCAATCCATTTCAGGGCGCCGGCGAAGGGCAACGATACGCTGCTATTCAGCCTGTCGCTGAATCGGAGCTGGGGATCGTCCATGGAGATTGGTGCGAGTGTAGAGGCCGAGAACAGCTACACCGGCGATACCCGGCATATTCTTTCGGCCTTTTTCACGTTTGTTGCACTGGACGAGGATGACCGGCCGGTTGATGTTCCGGAAGTGATACCGGAAACGGACGAACAGCAACGCCGCTATGACAACGCCGAGATCCGCCGGGAGGGGCGTCTTAAGACCCGAGAACAACTGGCATCCTCTTCCGGCTCGCAAACTGACTGAGTGCGCGCCTACAGAACCTCTGGTTCTGTTGTCGAATCTGTCTGGATGGCAGTATCCCGCAATCCACCGAACCGCTTGTAAAACTTCTCACCGGGACCTGGAAGGGGGCCGGAGGCGTTTTCGAGGTTCTCGTCCAGCCACTGCTCCGCCCGCACGTAGATTTGTCGATACAGGTTACGGCAGAGCTGTTTGGCGCTGCGTCCTTCCCAGTCGCCTGGTAGCAGTTCATCTGGCAGCAGAGGGTCCCTGAGGAGAATCTTGCGGTATTCGTGAATCAGCAGGATACGGAGTATCAGACACTCCGCGGGGCTGAGCGTGTCCTCAGACTGGAGTTCACGCCACAGGGGACGAAACTGGGTCAGGAAACGTCGATAGCGGCCGCCAAGCTCCTCCAGGTTCCAGCTTTCGCGAACCTGCAGTCTCAGAGCTCTTGGGCTTTTCTGTTCCATGGGCATGGTCTGCATCACGATAGTGTCTTCGAGAGCACCCCATTCCTGAAGCATTGGAATCAGTTCGCTGCGAGTGAATCGTGGGTGTTCCATCAGGCCCGGTGCCATGCTGCCAAAACTGAGCCATTTGAGCTCCTCCCGGACTTTTTGCCGGAGTTCCGGGGACAGCTGGTTCAGGTAGACCAGGCACCAGCTTCCACTCCACTCTTCGGTGTCCAGGTTGTAGACGTGCTGAAAAGCCTGCTCGAACCGCCGCAGGCCCGGGCCGGTGAGGCTGTAATAACTGCAACGGCCCACCTTTTCGGTCTGCAGCCAGGATTCCTGAACCAGACGATA
>CAZFQI010000030.1:1386-34564 GCA_964520755.1 uncultured Marinobacter sp.
CTGAAATCGGTTGACACGAGAGTTATGATACAATAACTTCGTTTGATATTCGTCAATGGTATCGAATTTTACCAGGAGCGAAGAATAGGGACTGTCGTAGTCACGGACGATGAAACAAAAACATACTCATGCCCCTGCACAATTCGGGAGAACAAAAACAATGTTTAAAACAGTGATTCGTCGCGCAGGAAAATGCGCAGCCGTTGCAGCCGCCGGTCTCATGATGATGAGCGCCCAGGCAGCTGAACCCATCAAGATCGGTTCGTTTCTGTCAGTGACAGGCCCAGCGTCGTTCCTTGGTGATCCCGAGCTGAAAACGCTCGAGATGTACGTCGAAAAAATCAATGAAGAGGGCGGTGTACTTGGTCGTCAGCTGGAGCTGATCCATTATGACGACGTTGGCAACGCTTCCTCAGCACGTAACTTTGCCAGCCGCCTGATCCGCTCGGACCAGGTTGATATCATCGTCGGCGGCAGCACTACTGGCGCCACCATGGCAGCCGTACCGCTGATCGAGCAGGCAGAAGTTCCGTTTATTTCTCTGGCCGGTGCTGTGGTTATCACCAACCCGGTGAAGAAGTGGGTATTCAAAACGCCTCAAACCGACCGCATGGCGGCAGAGCGTATTCTGACCGACATGAAGGATCGCGGCATTACCAAGTTTGGTCTGATCTCCGGTACCGGTGGTTTCGGAAGCTCGGGTCGTACCCAGACTCTGGAAGTGGCCGAGCAGATGGGTATGGAGGTTGTAGCCGACGTTACCTATAGCGGATCTGATACAGACATGACCGCCCAGCTGACCAATATCCGTAACACAAGTGGTGTGGAAGCGGTTCTGAACTTCGGTTTTGGTCAGGGTCCGGCCATCGTAACCCGCAACTATGCCCAGTTGGGTATGGAGCTTCCGTTCTACCAGTCCCACGGTGTCGCATCCGACAGCTTCCTCGAGCTCGCTGGCTCCGCGGCTAATGGCCTGCGCCTGCCCGCTTCTCCGCTGCTGGTGCCGGATTCCCTGCCGGACAGCGATCCCCAGAAAGAAGTGGTCCAGAACTACAAGGCTGAATACGAAGCCCGCTGGGATTCCAAGGTCTCTACTTTCGGTGCCTATGCCTACGACGGCCTGATGCTGGCAGTTCGCGCCATGGAAGAAGCCGGCTCTACCGATCCGGAAGCGGTTCGTAACGCGCTGGAAAACATCCAGGGCTATGTTGGAGTAACCGGCGTGTTCAACATGTCGCCGGAAGACCACAACGGCCTTGACCCGGAATCCTTCCGCATTCTGGAAGTCCAGAACGGCGAATGGAAGCTGATTAACTGATACCCCTTTAACCTGTCTCGCGGCTGGCGGCGCCCCCTATAACAGGGAAAGTCGCCAGCCGATGTTCGACCGGAACCACCGCTATGCTCGCAGAATTCTTACAGTACCTGTTCACCGGGATTACTATCGGTGCGACCTACGCCCTGATAGCCCTCGGTTTTACCCTGATCTATAACGCCAGTCACGTCATCAACTTTGCCCAGGGCGAGTTCCTGATGATTGGAGGCATGGCTACGGTTTCCCTTACGGCCATGGGTGTACCCATGATCCTGGCGGTCGTACTTGCCGTCATCCTGGCCGGCATCCTCGGCATCGCCCTGCAGAAGTTCGCGATTGCACCTGCCAAGCAGGCAGATGTCGTTACCCTGATTATCATTACCATCGGTGCGTCCATCTTTATCCGGGGTATTGCCCAGGTTGTCTGGGGCAAGGAATACCACGTGATGCAGAATTTCAGCACAGACCAGCCCATTCAGGTCTTTGGTGCAGTGCTGAACAGTCAGAGCCTGTGGGTTCTGGGTATTGGCGCGATTCTGGTGGTTGGCCTGGTGCTGTTTTTCACCAAGACACTGATTGGCAAGGCCATTCTGGCCACGTCCATGAACAAGGAAGCAGCGCGCCTTGTCGGTATTCGTACTCAGATGGTTCTGATGCTGGCGTTCATGGTATCTGCCCTGCTGGGTTCCGTGGCCGGTATTGTGGTGGCTCCAATCACGTTCACATCGTACGACATTGGCATCATTCTCGGGCTGAAAGGTTTCGTTGCCGCAGCTATTGGTGGTCTTGGCAGTGGTGTTGGTGCCGTTGTCGGTGGCCTGTCTCTGGGCATTGTTGAAGCCATGGCGGCCGGCTACATTTCGTCCGACTACAAGGATGCCGTGGCATTCTCCATGATCCTGCTGGTGCTTTTCTTCATGCCCCGGGGATTGTTCGGTGCCAAAGTAGTGGAGCGCGTCTGATGTTAAACACGTTTATGCAGTCGCGTCTGCGGGGATTGGTGGTCCTCGCGCTGATTCTCATCATTCTTCCCGCTTTTCTGGGTAACCCGTTCCATTATGAGCTGGTCACCCAGATGGCGATCATTGCTGCCACGGTGGTTGGCCTGAATCTACTGGTGGGCTTTGCCGGCCAGATCAGCCTGGGTCATGCCGGCTTCTTTGGTCTGGGCGCCTATTTTACCGGCATCGCAACCGGCACTTATGGCTGGTCTTCAGTTCCCGCTCTGGTGGTGGGAGCCATCGTTGTGGGCGCTATTGCCTGGATTGTCGGCCGGCCGATTCTGCGCCTGAAAGGCCACTACCTTTCAATGGCCACCCTCGCCGTTGGCTTCATTATTGCCATCATCCTTAACAACGAGCGTGCACTCACGGGCGGGCCAGACGGAATGCCGGTGCCGGCATTCGAAATTTTTGGCTGGGAACTGAGCGCTTTTGGTAGCTATTCGCTATTCGGAATTGATATTGAGGGCTTCCAGGCCTGGTATATCTTTGCCAGCGTAGTGCTTCTGGTGGCGGTCTGGTTTGCCCTTAATCTGATCGAATCGCCGATTGGCCGAGCACTGCGTTCTGTCAAAGGCTCGGAAGTAGCGGCCAGCGTTGTCGGCGTAAATACGGCGAAATACAAAAGCCTCGTGTTCGTGATTTCTGCCATCTATGCCAGCCTGATGGGCAGCCTGTATGCCCATTTCCAGGGTTTCATAACGCCCGCGGTGGCCAGTTTCGAGTTCTCCATTCTCTTCATCACGATGGTTGTGCTTGGTGGCATGGGGTCGACCTTCGGCGTGATTCTCGGCGCCGTGGTGCTAAAGCTTTTGCCTCAGGTTCTGGCGGACTTCCAGGAGCTGGAGCACGTCATGTTCGGCTTGATACTGATGCTTACCATGATTTTTATGCCCAAGGGGCTGTTGCCCACGCTCACCGCTTTTGTGTCCAAAAGAATGCGTAAGAAAGCGGGAGGTGAGGCATGACAGCACTGGTTGAAGTAAAAGGGCTGGATAAGGCCTTTGGTGGTGTGCATGCGGTGGAAGGTGTCAGTTTCGCTGTAGAAGCCGGTCAGGTGTATTCAGTTATCGGCCCCAACGGTGCCGGTAAGACGACGCTGTTCAACCTGATTACCGGGCTCTATATTCCCACCAAGGGCGAGATCCTTCTTAACGGAGAGAGTACCGCGAGTCTGGAGCCGAATGAGCTCGCTGAGCGGGGCATGTGCCGCACGTTCCAGCAGATGCAGATCTGTATGAACATGACAGCCATCGAGAACGTCATGCTGGGGCGCCATCTGCAGCTCAAAAGCAGCCTGTTCACCACCTTGTTCCGGTTGCCGTCCCTGCGTCGCAATGAAGACGCCGCGCGCAAGCGTGCTGCGGAACTCATGGAATATGTGGGCTGTGGCGACTACCTCGACGCGGAAGCCTCGGCGATGTCCTATGGCGCGCTCAAGCGTCTGGAAATCGCCCGGGCACTGGCGGCCGAACCCAAGGTTATCCTTCTGGACGAGCCGGCAGCCGGTTTGAACGCGGTTGAAACCGCTGCCCTGGAGGATCTGATCCGGAAAATTGCGGATCAGGGCACCACCGTTATGCTGGTTGAGCACGACATGAAGCTGGTTATGGGTATATCCGACCGGTTGCTGGTGCTTAACTACGGCCGTGTTCTGGCAGAGGGAACCCCCGAGGAAATCCGCCAGAACCCGGATGTTATCGCCGCCTATCTGGGTGGCTGAGCAAGGAGACATTTCACATGAGCGAGCAAAACACTGAAATGGCGCCTGCCCAGTCACGCAGTGAGCAGGCCGTACGGATTATTGTTCATGAACACCAGGCGCTGTGGCGGATTCTCGATCTGCTGGATCAGCTTCTGAGTGATATGAACCTCAACGATCAACGGCCGGATGAGCGGCTGTTGAAGACAATTTTTGATTACATTCAGCACTTCTCCCAGCGGGTCCATAGCACGCCCACGGACATTGAGCTGTACAAACGGCTCAGCGAGAAGTCCCCTGAGACGGCGCCTCTTCTGGAAAAGCTGGCGAAGGGCTATGTCATCGGTCATGAAAAGCTGGTGGAGTTGCGCCGGTTGCTGGCGGAGTGCGAGGAAGGCTGGCCGGAAGGTCGCGAGGAATTCAGTCACGCCCTGGCGCGATTCACAGAAGCCCTGCGCAAGCACATCCGCAAGGAAGAGGGCGTGGTTATTCCGCGGGCCCGTAAACTGCTGACGGAAGAAGACTGGCAGCAGATTATTGAAGCCCGGGACGTGGAAAACGATCCGCTGTTCGGTGAGCGCGTTCGGGAAGAGTTCCGGGAACTGCGGCACCAGATTGTCAGCTACACTCCGGAGAAGTTCGGTGGTCTTGGCCTGAAGCATGCGGACCGGGTGACGGCGCCCCATGCCAAACAGGAAATGCTGTCCATCAAAGGGCTGGTTACTTCCTACGGTCAGATCGAAGTTCTGCATGATGTGGATATCCATATCAACAGCGGCGAGATCGTGTCACTGGTAGGCGCCAACGGTGCCGGCAAGTCCACCCTGCTGATGACCATTTCCGGTCTGCAGCCCACGGATCGTGGTGCCATCACCTTCGAAGGCAAGGATCTGTCCAAGATCAGTGCCGACCAGCGGGTCGCCGATGGCATTGTTCAGGTGCCTGAAGGCCGGCAGGTGTTCAAGGACCTGAGCGTTCACGACAACCTGCTTTTGGGTGCCTATACCCGGGGCAAGACGCCCGAGGTAATGGACGATCTGGAGCGGATGTACACCAAGTTCCCGATTCTGCGGCAGAAGCGCCACAACCTGGCTGGTGAGCTGTCGGGCGGCCAGCAGCAGATGCTGGCGATGGGCCGCGCCCTGATGGCCAAACCCAGGCTGCTGCTTATGGACGAGCCCAGTATGGGTCTGGCGCCGTTGATCATCGAAGAGATCTTCAACATCGTCAAGGAACTGAAGGAAGAGGGCATCACCATCTTCCTGGTGGAGCAGAACGCCTCCCAGGCATTGGCACTGGCTGATCGCGGCTATGTGCTGGAGACCGGCAAGGTGGTGATTGAAGGCACCGGCCGTGAACTGCTCAGCAATGAGAAGGTTCGTGAGGCCTACCTGGGCATGTAATCGCCCGGAACTTTCCTTGCACAAATAAAAGGGGGACAGGTCTTGCGACCTGTCCCCCTTTTATTTGCCTGTGACTTTCTCCCTGGGGTCCAAGACAGGGAGAAAGCAGGGAAGCCCGGTGTTACTCGGGCTTTTTGGCAACCAGTGTCAGGATGTCGTAGCTCGCAACCATTTCGTCGTTCTGGTTGTGAACCTGAACATCCCAGACCACAACACCCTGAGGGTGTCCGTCCGGAGATGTCCGACCCTGATCGATCTTGCGCTTGCAGGTCAGGCGCGCCCGGATAGTGTCTCCGGGGGCAACTGGCTCGATAAAGCGCAGGGTGTCCAGGCCATAGTTCGCCAGTACCGGACCTTCACCCGGATACACGAACAGACCGGCCGCAGCGGAAAGCACAAAATAGCCGTGGGCAATGCGCTTGCCGAACTGGGAGTCCCGCGCCGCGATTTCATCAAAGTGCATATAGAAGTGGTCGCCGGAGAGGCAGCCGAAGTTCACGATGTCCGCTTCGGTCACCGTGCGACGGTGGGTCTGCAGGGACTCGTTGATCTGCAGGTCCTCGAAGTGGCGACGGAACGGGTGCACCTCGGTCTCGATTACGTTTGCACCACGCACATACTCGCGGGTAACCGCTGCCAGCATGCTCGGGGAGCCCTGGATGGCCGTGCGCTGCAGGTAGTGGTGTACCGCGCGGATGCCGCCCAGCTCTTCACCACCACCGGCGCGACCGGGGCCGCCGTGCTTGAGCATCGGCAGGGGCGAACCGTGGCCTGTGGATTCTTTCGCCGCTTCGGCATCCAGCAGGTGCAGTCGGCCGTGAAATGCTGCAAGCAGCGGTGCAATCTTGCCGGCAATGGCCGGATCACGGGTGGTCAGAGTGGTAACCAACGAGCCACGGCCTTTTGAACAGAGTTCAACGGCATCTTCAATGGTGTCGTAAGGAATAACAGTGGCAACCGGACCAAACGCCTCAATATCGTGGGCGCCGCAGCCGTTCTCCGGGTTCCGGCACAGCAGCAGGTGGGGCTCAATGAACGCGCCTTTGTCGGTGCCGTCGCCGGTAGCCTTGAAGTTGCCTTCGCCACCGACAACCAGCTCACTGGTCTTCTGCAGTTCCTGGATGTTGGCTTTTACATCTTCCAGCTGGTCCGTAGAGGCCAGGGCGCCCATGCGTACGCCTTCTACAGCGGGGTCACCCACGGTGACCTTCGACAGCCGCTCCTTCAGTTTGTCGCAGACAGCGTCCACCTGATTTTTCGGTACCAGGATACGGCGGATGGCGGTACATTTCTGACCGGCTTTGGCGGTCATCTCGCGGCCCACTTCCTTCACAAAGATATCGAATTCTTCGTGCTCCGGCGTGACGTCCGGCGCAAGAATGGCGCTGTTCAGAGAATCCGCTTCGGCGTTGAAGGGAATCGAACGGTTGATGATGTTCGGATGATTCTTGAGCTTACGAGCGGTTGCGGCGGAACCGGTAAAGGTCACCACGTCCTGCTCTTCCAGGTGGTCGAACAGGTCGCCGGTGCTGCCAATGATCAGCTGCAGACTGCCTTCAGGCAGAGCACCAGACTCGTGCATCAGGCGAACCGCCAGTTCGGTCACGTAACAGGTGGAGGTGGCCGGCTTGACGATGGAGGGCATGCCCGCCAGGAACGTGGGCGCAAATTTCTCCAGCATGCCCCAGACCGGGAAGTTGTAGGCATCAATATGAACCGCCACGCCGCCCCGGGGCACCAGGATGTGGGTGCCGGCAAAATGGTTGTTCTTGCCCAGCGGAGTCACCGGGCCTTCGTGAACAACATTGCCAGAAGGCAGCTCGCGCCGGCCCATGCTGGCATAGGAGAACAGGGTGCCAAAACCACCATCAATATCGATGCCGTTATCGCCCTTGGTGGAACCGGTATGCATCGACAGGGCGTACAGCTCTTTCTTGTGCTCCTGGAGGTACATCGCCATGGCCTTCAGGGCCAGGGCTCGCTCCTGGAAATCCATCGACATCAGGGTCTTGCCGCCAACCTTGCGGCCATACTCAACGGCATTTTTGAAATCGAGGGTGTCGTCGTGGGTGTGTGCGACGATCTCGCCATTGATGGCGCTGGGCAGGGCTTTGGCGGGTTGTTCGCCGACCCACTGGCCGGCAATGAAACTTTTCAGGACTGACATGGGAAACTCCATTCGTATCTGAAACGCGAAGGCAAGCCCCGTTTGTGCGGGGCTTGCCTTGCTCGTGTCTTGTTGTCGGGGCCGAAACTACATCTCGTCGTAGTCCAGAACCACCTTGTCGCTAACCGGGTAGCACTGGCAGGAAAGCACGTAACCGGCTTCCACTTCGTAGTCCTCCAGGGCAAAGTTCTGGTCCATCTCTACCTCGCCTTCCACCACTTTGGCGCGGCAGGTTGAGCAGACACCGGCCTTGCACGAGTACGGCAGATCAGCGCCTTCTTCGTTACCGGCATCCAGAATGCTCTTGGTGTCACGCACCAGCGGGAAGGTCAGGGAACGGCCGTCGGCAATAACAGTCACTTCGCTGACGGACTTCGGATCCACATGGGCGGGGTCACGGTCTTTCCGTGCCTGGGGCACGCCACCGACCGGCGTAAACAGCTCGAAATGGATTCGGTTTTTTTCCATGCCGTGGCGAAGCAGCGAGTCTCTCACGTCCTCCGTCATTAATTGCGGACCACAGATAAAAGCAGCTGTGAGTTCCTTGGCATTGATCCAGTGGTCAAACAGGGCGTCACACTTTTCGTGATCCAGGCGCCCGTTGTACAGGTCAATGTCCTGCTCTTCGCGAGTGAAGATATACACCAGGTTCAGGCGAGACATGTACTCGTTCTTCAGGTCCTGAAGTTCGTCACGGAACATGGTGCTGCTGGTGGCCTTGTTGCCATAAAAGAGAGTGACTTCACTCTTTGGCTCCGTCTCCAGAGTGGTCTTCACGATCGAAAGAATCGGGGTGATACCACTGCCGGCAGCAACGGCCAGGTAATTGCCTTCACGCTCCGGGTCCAGATCAATGGAGAAATGGCCCTGGGGCGGCATGACTTCCAGGGTCTGGCCAGGTTTAAGCTGCTCATTGGCAAAGGTAGAGAAGCGGCCGCCGGGAACCTGTTTGATCGCTATACGCAGTTCCTGATCATTGACGCTACGGCAGATCGAGTAGGAGCGACGTACTTCCTCGCCATCCAGCTTGGTCCGCACGATCAGGTGCTGGCCCTGTTGGTAATGAAACTTGTCTGCCAGGTCTTCTGGCACGTCAAAAGCAAGTGATACGGCGTTTCTTGTTTCAGGTCTGACCTCTTTGAGGGTCAGTGAGTAGAATTTGTTCATGATCGTATCGGCTCTAGATGCATTTGAAATAGTCGAAGGGCTCGAGGCATTCCTTGCAACGGTACAGGGCTTTGCAGGCGGTGGATCCGAACTCGCTTACCCGCTCGGTGTCCTGGCTGCCGCAGTGAGGGCAGGTAAGGACTTCCGATTCCCCGAGCAGGCTCATCTTGCTTGAGCTGCCCACGGGTGGTGCGATTCCGAATGCCCGAAGCTTCTCTTTGCCTTCGTCTGTGATCCAGTCGGTGGTCCAGGCAGGGGTCAGCACCTGATTGATCTTCGGATCCCGGAAGCCCGCAGCACGCAGGGCTTCGGCAATCAGCTCCTCAATCAGTTCGGTGGCCGGGCACCCGGAGTAGGTCGGGGTCACATCGACGGACAGCTCTTTGCCGTCCCAGTGAACCGCCCGGACAATGCCGAGCTCCACGACGCTTACCGCCGGCACTTCAGGGTCTTTGACCTCTTCAAGAAGTGCCCAGATGTCGTCCTCTGTCAGCAGATCGGGGCGGGCATTTGCCGGCACCCGATCACTGGCAATCAGAATGTCGACAGCTGACCGGCTGTCTGTATCACCATGTTGTGGCATCGGGATAGGCCCTCTGCAGGAACTGCATTTCTGCCAAAATGAAACCGAGGTGTTCGGTGTGCTCGCCGTGCTTGCCACCCATGTACATCCAGGCGTCTTCCGCGCCGGGAGTCAGGGTCGCCTGGGTGAGCACCTCGTTGACCATGCCGCGCCAGTCTTTGGTCAGCTGGTCAGGGTCCGGGCCAATGCCTGCCTCGGCCATCACACGATCGGTATCGTCCGGAGTGATCAGTTCACCGGTAAAGCGCCAGAGGATATCGACAGCATCCTGCATCCGGCTGTGGCTTTCTTCGGTGCCATCGCCCAGACGCTTCACCCACTCCGAGGAACGACGCAAGTGATAGGTCGCCTCTTTCAGAGCCTTTGCGGCAATGCCGGCAATGCGCTCGTCGCTGGATTCAGTCAGGCTCTTGAGCGTGAAGTAGTGCCACACGTCAAAGAAGAACTGACGACCCATGGTGACCGCGTAATCCTCATTGGGCTGCTCGGTCATCAGCAGGTTGCGATACTCATGCGCATCGCGGCGAAATGCCAGCTTGTCTGCATCCCGGCCATCGTCGATCAGCTCGGCTGCGTACTCGTACCAGTTGCGGGCCTGGCCCACGAGGTCGAGAGCAACGTTCATCAGTGCCATCTCTTCCTCAAGCGCCGGGGCCTTGCCGCACAGTTCGCTCAGGCGCTGGCCCAGGATCATGTCGGAGTCTGCCAGCCGCAGCAGGTATTCCTGTAATGCTTCTGCTTGTGTCATGGGTACCGCTCCTTACATGTGTCCGACTTCATCGGGCAGCTTGTAAAAAGAAGCATGCCGGTAAATCTTGTCTTCCGACGGGTCAAAAAGCACTTCTTTCTCGTCGGAGGCGGAGGCCGTGATGGTGTCGGACGGAACTACCCAGATGCTCACGCCTTCGTTACGGCGGGTGTACAGATCACGGGCATTTTCCATGGCCATCTCGGCGTCAGAGGCATGCACGCTGCCCACGTGTTTGTGGTTCAGGCCGTGCTTGGACCGCACAAAGACTTCGTAAAGGCGCCATTCAGACATGTTGTATTCCTCCGGTATCAGGCGGCTTGTGCGCGCTGTTTTTGTTTTTCGGCGTAGGCGACGGCCGCATCACGGACCCAGGCGCCTTCGTCAATTGCGTTCTTGCGAGTTTTGATACGCTCGCGGTTACACGGACCGTTGCCCTTGAGAACGTCGTAGAATTCCTGCCAGTTGATTTCACCGAAATCGTAGTGGCCGGTTTCTTCGTTCCACTTCAGGTCCGGATCCGGCGCGGTGCAGCCCAGGAACTCGAGCTGGGGTACGGTCTGGTCAATGAACATCTGACGCAGTTCGTCGTTGCTCTTCCGCTTGATCTTCCAGGCCATGGACTGCTGGGAGTTCGGGGACTCGTCATCGTGCGGACCGAACATCATCAGGGCCGGCCACCACAGACGGTTAATGGCGTCCTGCACCATGGCTTTCTGTTCCTCGGTGCCTTCGCGCATCATGTCCAGCAGGATCTGGTAACCCTGGCGCTGGTGGAAACTCTCTTCCTTACAGATGCGGATCATGGCGCGGGAGTAGGGGCCGTAAGAGGTACGTTGCAACACCACCTGGTTCACGATGGCAGCGCCATCTACCAGCCAGCCAACGGCACCCATGTCCGCCCAGTTCAGGGTCGGATAGTTGAAGATGCTGGAGTACTTGGCTTTGCCCTGGTGCAGCTTTTCGATCTCTTCATCACGGTCAGCACCCAGGGTTTCCATGGCGCTGTACAGGTACAGGCCGTGGCCCGCTTCGTCCTGAATCTTCGCCATCAGCTGGAGCTTGCGCTTGAGGGTCGGCGCGCGGGTTACCCAGTTGCCTTCCGGCAGCATGCCGACCACTTCAGAGTGGGCGTGCTGGGAAATCTGGCGAACCAGGGTCTTGCGATAGCCTTCCGGCATCCAGTTCTTGGGTTCGATCTTGGTTTCGGCGTCGACCTTTTCCTGAAACTCGCGCTCTTCAGGAGACATCTCTTCTTTGGTCTTGAGGCGCTTGGCGCCGGTTTCAACGAGCTGGGCGTACATAAACAAATACCTCCGGATCGGGCTTGTTGTTCTGTTGTCCGTGAACAGAGACCCCTCAGTAAGGACTGAAGGCCATTAACTCCATAATATATGATACTGAATAAATATCAAGAACTGTCTTTGTGTGTCATGTTATATCTAAAAGATTCCTTAAAGGATCTTATAGTGCTGATTTTCATAATAAAAAACATGATACGTTTGGAAATGCTATTGAGATCAGCAGAAGGAAAGTGAAATTAAATCGGCGATTCTTTGGTGAGGCAGGGGGTAAGGGCATGAGAGCCAGCCGCAATGCCTGCGGTCTGACTCTCTGCCGGGCATACGGACTTACTTGTTCCGGCGGTCGAACACACGCTTGGCTTTGCCTTCCGACCGGGCCAGTCGGTTAGTTTCCACTACCTCGATGCGGGTGCTGATGCCGATGTAGGACTTGATGTGGTGCGCCAGCTCCTTGGCTGCCGCGGCACGACTTTCCGGGCTGTCGGTTGCGCCGGGTTTCAGCTCGGCCCGAATATCCACGCAGTCCAGGTTGCCGTCCTTGTACACTTCGATCTCATAGTGCGGGGCCAGGGCTTCGCACTTCAGCACCTGTTCCTCGATCTGGCTCGGGAACACATTCACACCACGGATTATCAGCATGTCGTCGCTGCGACCGGTAATCTTGTCGATCCGGCGCATCGGGCGCGCGGTACCTGGCAGCAGACGGGTGAGATCCCGCGTGCGGTAGCGCAGGATTGGCAGAGCCACTTTGGTCAGGGAGGTGAACACCAGTTCGCCGTACTCGCCATCGGGCAGCACTTCCCCGGTTTCCGGGTTGATGATTTCCGGGTAGAAGTGGTCTTCCCAAATGGTGGGGCCATCCTTCGTTTCAATGCATTCCATGCCCACGCCGGGTCCCATGACTTCCGACAGGCCATATATATCCAGAGCCTGGATGCCCAGGCGTTCTTCGATCTCGGTGCGCATGGCGTTAGTCCAGGGCTCCGCCCCGAAGATGCCCAGGCGCAGGGGCAGCTTATGGGGATCGATGCCCTGACGTTCCATTTCGTCGGCGATATTCAGCATGTAGGACGGTGTGACCATGATGATGTCCGGCTCGAAGTCCTTGATCAGCTGGACCTGCTTCTCGGTCTGCCCGCCGGACATGGGGATAACGGTACATCCCAGGCGCTCGGCACCATAGTGGGCGCCAAGACCACCGGTGAACAGCCCGTAGCCGTAGGCTACATGGACTTTGTCGCCACGGGAGCCGCCACCGGCCCGGATGGAGCGTGCCACAATGTCGGCCCAGGTGTGGATGTCACTCTGGGTGTAGCCTACGACGGTAGGTTTGCCGGTGGTACCACTGGACGCATGAACCCGGACTACATCGGACATGGGCGTGGCGAACATGCCAAACGGATAGTTGTCGCGCAGATCCGCCTTGGTGGTAAACGGAACCTTGGCCAGATCATCCAGAGAATTGATGTCCATTGGCTTCAGGCCGATGTCGTCAAAGGCTTTGCGATAGAAGGGCACGTTGGTATAGGCATGGACAACACTCCAGCGGAGGCGCTGCAGCTGTTCGTGACGCAGCTCATCGATGCTGGCGGTTTCCATGCGGTCAAGTTTGCCAAGTTTTTGCAGTGGTAAGGTCATTGTTCTGTCCTGCGTTGTTCTTGTCGAGTAATGGTCTTTGTTCTGTTCCGGTCGGTGGCCTCAGGCCACCGCATCCATCCGTTCAATAATCAGCGCGATCCCCTGGCCAACGCCGATGCACATGGTGCACAGGGCATACCTGGCCTTCTGGCCCGCGGCATGACGGCGCTCCAGTTCGTTCAGGGCAGTGGTCACCAGCCGGGCACCGCTCATGCCCAGAGGGTGGCCCAGGGCGATGGCGCCACCGTTGGGGTTCACGTGCTCTGCGTCATCCGGCAGACCGAGGTCCCGGGTTACGGCCAGGGCCTGGGCTGCGAAGGCTTCATTCAGCTCAATCACATCCATATCGGCCAGCTCCAGGCCGGCAGTGGCCAGAACCTTGCGGGTGGCCGGTGCCGGGCCGAAGCCCATGATCCGTGGCTCCACACCGGCGGTTGACATGGCAACGATCCGGGCACGGGGCTTGAGGTTGTACTGTTTGAGAGCGTCGGCTCCGGCCAGCAGCAGGGCACAGGCTCCGTCATTTACACCGGACGCGTTGCCGGCGGTGACGGTACCGCCTTCCCGGAACGGCGTCGGCAGTGAGGCCAGCTTTTCAAGGCTGGTTTCACGGGGGTGCTCATCGGTATCCACCACCAGCGGGTCCTGCTTGCGGCGGGGAATGGTCACCGGCGTGATTTCAGCGGCCAGGCGGCCTTCTTTCTGCGCTGCCGCGGTGCGTTGCTGACTGCGCAGGGCAAACGCATCCTGGTCTTCCCGGGAGACGTTGAAATCGGCTGCCACGTTCTCGGCTGTCTCGGGCATGGAATCGATGCCGTACTGCTTTTTCAGTACAGGGTTTACAAAGCGCCAGCCGATGGTGGTGTCAAAAATCTCCGCCTTGCGGCTGAATGCAGAGTCGGCCTTGCCCATAACGAAAGGAGCCCGTGACATGGATTCGACGCCGCCGGCAATCATCAGCTGGGTCTCGCCGGTACGGATGGCCCGGGCGGCACTGCCAATCGCATCCATACCGGAACCGCACAGTCGGTTGATGGTGCTGCCCGGGACGTCTACCGGCAGGCCGGCCAGCAGCAGGGACATGCGGGCAACGTCGCGATTGTCTTCACCGGCCTGATTGGCGCAGCCATAGAGCACGTCGTCAACTTTCGACCAGTCCAGATCCGGATGGCGTTCGGTCAGCGCCTTGATGGGAATGGCGCCCAGGTCATCTGCACGCACGGCGGAAAGGGCACCGCCGTAACGACCGATGGGGGTGCGGATGGCATCGACGATGTAGGCGTCTTTAAGGGAATTGTCGGTGCTCATGCAGTTTCCTCCGAATTGCGTACGGTGCCACGAACCTCGTAGGAACGGCCCCGGAACAGGGCAACCTTGCGGCCATCCTGATTGGTTAATGTGATGTCGTAAACGCCGGTGCGGCCGCCGCGGGCCTGTTCTTCGGCGGTGGCGGTCAGCTGGTCACCCTCCTTGGCGCCGTACATGTAATCAATGCTGCAACCGGAGGCAACGGTGGCCCGGTCATAGCTGTTACAGGCAAAGGCAAATGCCGAATCGGCCAGGGTGAAGAGGTAGCCGCCATGGCAGGAGCCGTGGCCCTGGATCATGTCGCCGGATACGGTCATGGTGATGACCGCCTTGCCCGGGGCCACAGATTCAATGTTCATGCCCAGCTTCTGGCTGGCGCGGTCCCGCGCGAACATGGCCTTGGCGCATTCTTCGGCGAGTACTTGCGGATCCATCTCGCTCATGAATAAAACCCCTTCTGTGCAAATGCGTTCTTCCGGAGCAGCAGGGCAGGGCGATAGCGGTCTTCTGCGTAGCTGTTCTGGATGTTGGTGAGCACGTTAAAAACGTGGCCCGCGCCAAGGCGGTCGCTCCAGCTCAGTGGGCCATCCGGATAATTCAGGCCGGCTTTCATGGCCAGATCGATATCCGCGATCGTTGCCACACCATGCAGGGCCGCATCGGCGGCTTCGTTAGCCAGCATGGCAACAGTGCGCATGATCACCAGGCCAGGGCGATCAGCGATCAGGCTGACGGCAATACCCGCTTTCTGCAGTAAAGCACAGGCACAGGAAACCGCTGCTTCAGACGCCTGATCGGCTGGCGCCAGGGCAAGCCGGCTTGCATTGCTGTAGTCAAACGCGAGGTCAAAAAGCACCAGGTTTGCAACGCCCTCATTGGCTGCACGTTCGGTAGCCATCCGGCCGTCGGTGAGTGCCAGTACAGCATTGCCGAAGCGAATCTGGCCCGGGCCGTCGCGCTCGATAATGGTCAGGCCGGCAGCCTTCAGTCGCTCCAGCAGCGGTGCGGCTACACCGGGATTGCCTTCGGCAATGACCACGGTCTCATCCGATTGCTGAGCTGGCTCGGTCTGTGGTTGGGGCTTTTCGGCGCCCTCGCCATAGGGATAGAAGCCCTGGCCACTCTTGCGGCCCAGCCGACCGGCTTCCACCAATTCTTTCTGGATCAGCGACGGCAGAAAGCGCGGATCCTGATAATAGGAATTGAAGACCGAGTTGGTGACGGCGTAGTTGACGTCGTGGCCGATCAGGTCGGTCAGCTCGAACGCACCCATCCGGAACTGGCCGGCTTCGCGGATGATGGCATCCAGCGTGGCGGCATCGGTGGCCTGTTCCTGCAGCAGGCGCAGGCTTTCCGCGTAAAACGGACGGGCCACGCGGTTCACAATAAAGCCGGGCGTCGATGTCGCGTACACCGGTTTCTTGCCCCAGGCGGTTGCCGTGGCATGAACGGTATCGGCGACGGCCTGGCTGGTCGCCAGCCCCATGACGACTTCTACCAGGGCCATGAGAGGTGCAGGGTTGAAGAAGTGCATGCCTACCAGGCGCTCGGGTTTGTTCATCTCAGCGCCGAGGGCGGTCACAGAAATCGAGGACGTGTTGGTGGCGAGGATCGCGTCTCCAGCACACAGGTCTTCCAGGTTCGCCAGCAATTGACGCTTGATCTGAAGATCCTCGATGATGGCCTCTATCACCAGCCCGGCATCGGCGACGGCGTCCAGATTCGCGACGGGTTGAATGCGGTCGATGACCGCGTCCAGATCCTGTTGCTGCATCTTGCCCTTGTCGACACGACGCTGAAGCTGTTTGGCGATGCCGTCCCGGCCAGCCTGAGCGGCGCCTTCTCTCTGATCATGCAGGTAAACCTGGTGGCCCGCCTGGGCGGCCACCTGGGCAATGCCCGAGCCCATGGCTCCGGCCCCAACGACGGCAACTTTGGTTTGGGTGTCCAGTGCCGGCATGGCTTATTTCCCCTTGAAGTTTGGCGTGCGTTTTTCCATGAAGGCAGCGACGCCCTCGCGGTAGTCCTCGGTCTGCCCAGCCGTGCGCTGAAGATCGCGCTCCAGAGTGATCTGCTCTTCGAAGGTGTTGCTGGCGCTGGCGTGCAGTGCTCGTTTGATCAGCGCAAGGCCCTTGGTGGGTTGGGTCGCAAAATGACGGGCAAGTTTCATGGTTTCTTCCATGAGCTGCTCGTTATCGACACAACGCCAGATCATGCCCCAGTTCTCGGCCTGCTCGGCGCTGATCTTGTCACCGAGGAGTGCCATGCCCTTGGCCCGTGCCATGCCGGCCACGCGGGGCAGGGTCCAGGTGCCGCCGGAATCGGGAACCAGGCCCAGCTTGCAGAAAGCCTGAACAAAATTGGCTGAGCGGGCTGCGAGGGTAATGTCGCAGGCCAGGGCGATATTGGCGCCTGCGCCGGCTGCCACGCCATTCACGGCACAAAGTACGGGCATCGGGAGATCCCGCAAGCTACGCATCAGCGGGTTGTAGTAGTTCTCCAGTGACGCGCCCAGGTCCGGCATTTCCTGATCCGGGGAGACGCTGCGGTCGGAAAGATCCTGTCCCGCGCAAAAGCCCCGGCCGGAGCCAGTAATGACCAATACACGGACAGACTCATCCTTGCGCACGGTGCTGATGGCATCGCGCATGCGTTCGTGCATTTCGACATTGAAACTGTTCAGGTTGTCCGGACGGTTCAGGGTAAGCAGAGCCACGCCCTGATCGATTTCAAGAAGAATGCTCGGCTGAGTCATGGCGTTGTTGTCCTGTTGTTTGTTGTAGGGGGATAGCGTGAAAGGTGTCCTTGATCGGCACGGTGCTATCGATCGTGGAAAATGAGTATATCTTAGAATTGATACTCGTCAAGGATTGTGCTGGCTCCGTTTTGTATCACTTTAGTCGGGCGTGATAGCGTGCCGACTCTACCTCCCTGAAAAATCAATAAAAATTTTTGTCGTTTCTGACGCTGGTCGCAGAATGATGGCGGAATGCGCTCCTGAAACACCTGCCAGGGTATGAAAAAGCTCCCGGAAAAGGATAATGTGATACAGAAAATGAATCACAATGACTTTTCGGGTCCCACGTTTCAGTCCGGTGTATGGCTGATCACCGCTGGACCTGGCCAATCAGGAGATCGCTATGCCCAGCTACAGTATAGAAGGCGTTGTTCCCGTCGTTCACCCGTCTGCCTATGTGCATCCCACCGCCGTTCTGATTGGCGATGTCTGGATTGGGCCGGATTGCTACGTTGGGCCGGCAGCGTCGTTACGTGCCGATTTCGGGCGGATTGTTTTAAAGCAAGGGTCCAACGTTCAGGACACCTGCGTGATGCACGCCTTTCCGGGAATGGATACGGTTGTCGAGAAGAATGGGCATGTCGGGCACGGGGCGATTCTCCACGGCTGCATTGTCGGCGAGAATGCCATGGTAGGAATGAACGCTGTAGTAATGGATGAGGCTCACATTGCGCCTCGTTCCATCGTTGGCGCCTGCGCCTTCGTAAAAGCGAAGTTCACCTGCGAGCCGGGCTCGCTGATCGTTGGCTCGCCGGCCAAGGTAATGCGGATGCTCAGCGATAAGGAAATTGAGTGGAAGAAGAAGGGTACTGAAGAATACCAGCGACTGACGCTTCGGTCCCTCGCCAGCCTGCAGGAAGTTCAGCCACTGGCGGAAGCCGAGCCAGATCGGGCCCGTGTGGATGCCAGCGGCTACAAGCCCAAGTACGAGCAATCCGAGTAACAACCGGCGCCGGATTGTGAGGAATTGCCTTTACAGTCCGGCGTCCTTGACGTTCTCCATCACCACGAAGGTGCTGGTCTGCAGTACATAGGGCAGGGCCGAGATCTCTTCCCCAAGAACCTGCCGGTATTCCTGCATGTTCCGGGTTCTGACTTTCAACAGATAATCGAAGTTGCCAGCAATCATGTGGCACTGCTCCACCGCAGAAACATTCTGGACGGCTTTGTTGAAAGCGGTCAGTGCGCCGCTGCTGGTATCAGTCAATGTGACCTGCGCAAAGGCAATATGGCTCAGACCCAGCTTGGTCTGGTTCACCAGCGCGGTGTAGCCGGTAATGAAACCCTGTTCCTCAAGCCGGCGCATTCTCACCTGGCAAGGGGTTTTGGAGAGCCCCACCCGGGACGCAAGCTCGGTCACCGTGATTCGGGAATTCTTCTGTAATTCGCGGATGATGGATTGGTCTATGCGATCCAAATCGGCCATGTTGTCGATTCCAGGCTGGATTAACGGCTAAATCACATTGCAAATATAATCGAAACTCCTCTAATTCGAAACTATATGGTCTAAGTGACTTTCGGGGCTTGCGTATACTGTTAAGAGCATCAGCCCAGTTTGAACGTTTACAAAGTCCGGAGAGTTTCGATGACCGATTCCCGCGTATTACAAAAACAAACCCTGCTGGAACAGCTTGCCGATGTCCTCCAGAATCAGGCGTCAGATAACGACGACTCTCTCGAACTTCGGGAGATCGTGGCCCGGATGGTGGAGGAGTCCCGATCCTGGGACGATGACCTGCATGGCGAGCTGGTCCGGAGTTTTGGCGACTCCATTGGCGGGCGCTATGCCCAGGTGTTCAGCGGCGGGTTCCCCTCGGCCTATCGGGCAAGATTTTCGGTGTCCGAAGCCCTCGCCGATATAGAGCAGATCCAGTCCATCGCGGTGAGCACCGATGTGCCCATGCGTTTTTACCAGCCGCGGGATCCTGCCGAAACCGGATTCCACTTTAAACTCTATAGCCAGGGGCAGCCGGTTGTTCTCTCGGATGTGATACCTATTCTGGAGAATCTGGGCATGCGGGTGCTCGGTGAGCATCCCTACCGGGTCCGGCGTCGTGACGGCGAAAACTTTGGCGTCAGTGATTTTACCGTGGAGCTTCACGACCGTTGCCGGGATGCCGACCTGGATACGGCACGCCCGCTGATCCAGTCCGCGTTTCGCGAAATCTGGAACGGCTTTGCTGAAAACGACGACTTCAACCAGCTGGTCATGCTTTGCGGTCTGGACTGGCGTGAAGTGGCGCTGATCAGGGCCTATGCCCGCTACATCAAGCAGCTGCGGTTCGGGTTCAGCCAGCCCTTTATCGCAGAAACACTGGCTCGCCACCCGGACATCACCTCCCGGCTGGTTGCCTTGTTCTTCAGCCGTTTCGAGCCCAATGTAAAAGGGCGCAAGGGGAAGACCGAAAGGCTTGAGGCTGAGCTCCGGGATTCCCTCGAGGCTGTGGCAAGCCTGGACGACGACCGTATCCTCCGGCGCTTTTTTGTGCTCATTCGCGCAACTCTCAGAACCAATTATTTTCAGGCCCGGGAGGATGGCGGGTTTTCGTCCTACCTGTCACTGAAACTGGATCCGTCGTCCATTCCCGACATACCGCGTCCGCGGCCAAAGTTCGAGATTTTCGTTTATTCGCCCCGGATTGAAGGCGTGCATCTTCGCGCCGGACCGGTGGCGAGGGGCGGGCTTCGTTGGTCTGACCGGATCGAGGATTACCGCACGGAGATCCTTGGTCTGGTGAAAGCCCAGCAGGTCAAGAACTCGGTGATCGTGCCCGCAGGCGCCAAGGGCGGTTTCGTGGTGAAACAGCCGCCACGGGACGGTTCAAGGGAGGCTATGCGGGAGGAAGGTGTCGCCTGCTACCAGACCTTTATACGGGGGCTTCTGGATATCACCGATAACCTGGATGACGGCCAGGTGGTGCCTCCGAAAAATGTGGTTCGATATGACGGCGATGATACCTATCTGGTGGTTGCCGCTGATAAAGGTACGGCCACGTTTTCCGATATAGCCAACACATTGGCCTCGGAGTACCGCTTCTGGCTGGGTGATGCCTTTGCCTCCGGCGGCAGTGAGGGGTATGACCATAAGAAAATGGGCATTACCGCCCGGGGCGCCTGGGAGTCCGTAAAACGGCATTTCCTTGAAAAAGGCACGGATACGCAGACGGATGAATTCACCGTGGTCGGTATCGGCGACATGGGTGGCGATGTGTTTGGCAACGGAATGCTGCTCTCGGATCGGATTCGCCTGGTCGGCGCGTTCAACCACCAGCATATTTTTGTCGACCCCAATCCGGATGCCGCGGCATCGTTTCGTGAGCGAGAGCGACTGTTCAGCCTGCCCGGCTCTTCCTGGGCCGATTATGACACCGGGTTGATCAGCGACGGGGGCGGGGTATTCTCGCGCTCAATGAAATCCATTCCGGTGTCTGCGCAAATGCGAAAGGCACTGGGCATAAAGGCCCGGACCCTGTCGCCGGCGGATCTGATCAGCGCTCTGTTGAAAGCGCCAGTGGACATGCTCTGGAACGGCGGTATTGGCACCTATGTGAAATCGCCTCTGGAGTCCCACGAAGATGTGGGCGACAAAACCAATGACGCCCTTCGCATCGACAGCACTGACCTGCGCTGCAAAGCCCTGGGGGAAGGCGGCAACCTGGGTGTCACCCAGCGGGCGCGGATCGATTTTGCACGCCGCGGGGGCCTGGTTAACAGCGATTTCATTGATAACGCCGGTGGCGTCGACTGCTCGGACCACGAGGTCAATATCAAGATCCTGCTCAACGACCTGGTGCATCGGCAGGTGATGTCGCTCCCGGAGCGAAATCAGATGCTCCGGGCCATGACGCAGGAAGTGGCCGAGCTGGTATTGCGCAACAATTACCGGCAGGCGATGGCGCTCAGCCTGGCCCAGAACCCGGCGGTTGCCACTGCCGACCAGTATGACCGGCTGATGCGAAGACTTGAAACCGAAGGTAAGCTGGATCGCGGCCTTGAGTTTCTGCCCTCAGACGAGGAAATTCAGGCTCGCCGGGAGCGAGGGTCGGGCCTGACCCGGCCGGAGCTTGCAGTCCTGGTGTCCTACGCAAAAATCGAGCTCAAGCAGGCCCTGGTCGCATCACCGATCGTGCATGACAAGCGCTTTAACTCGGCGCTGCACTCTGCCTTTCCGGCCTCCCTGCTGGCCGCTTTCCCGGAAGCAGTCGAGTCTCACCCCCTGCGCGCCGAAATCTCGGCCACGCAGATTGCCAACGATATGGTGAACCGCATGGGCATTACCTGGTTCGACCGTATTCGCAGTGCCACGGGGGCAGATGCCGGCCGGATTGCCTCGGCCTATCTGATCTCCCTGCGAATTCACGACGTAGACGCCCATTGGGAGGCCATGGAATCCCTGGATGGAAAAATTGATGCCAAAGTGCAGGCAGATCTGTTTGCGGATGCCATCCGGCTGGTCACCCGCAGCACCAGTTGGCTGCTGCAGAACCGCCGTCAGGCGCTGGACCCGGTTTCCTGTATTGATCATTACCGGGCGCCAATGGCCGATGTTCTGGCCTCGAAAAGCCGTCTTGAATCGGTGATTCCTGCAAGTCGCTGGTATGAGCGCTATGCTGAATACTGTGAGCGGATGGTTCCCGAGGACTTGTCGGCCTGGTGTGCCTCCGCAGAAAGCCGTTACTGGCTGATGGACATGATCGAGATCGCCCGTCAGTTGGGCGAGGACCTGGAGTCTGTTGCCTGGGTCTATTTCACCCTTGGTGAAAGCCTGAATCTGACCTGGCTGGATCGGCAGATGCGGGCGTTCCGGGCGAATGGCCACTGGCAGGTGCTGGCGACCATCCATTTCCGGGATGAGTTGGATCATCAGTTACGGAACCTGACGTTCAGCGTGTTTTCCGAACCCGTGGACGGTGAAGGAACGCCGGAAACGCGTCTCGAGGCCTGGCGTGAGGACAAACGGATGATACTCGGCCGGTGGGAGCGAATGCTGAACGACATGCAGGCCGCCAGTGATGTCGATTGTGCTGTTTTCTCGGTGGCGCATGGCGTCCTCAAAGAGCTGGCATTGAAAGCCGCATAGAGGATCGATAGAGGCAAAACGCCCTAAATATAAGGTTTTGGAAGAAAATTATTAAATTTTGATTATCTAAAAAAGCCGTAATGGGGTGCTAGTCCGAATTTTATAGAGAAATAGTCTTTGTTGATCTCGGTAGAATGCGGGAGAGACAAACAACTAAGAGGGTACAACTATGAGACCGCAGCAATCACAGACGCCGGAGCTTGTCGATAGCCGGCAGGCGATTCGTGATTATTATCTCGCTGACGAGCACAAGGTGATCCACGAGATGATTGCTGGTGCCCAGTTGTCCCAGGCCGAGCGCGATGCTATCTCTGCCCGTGCGGCGGAGCTGGTGCGCAGCGTTCGCAAGAATGCCAAGTCCACCATCATGGAAAAATTCCTGGCGGAGTATGGTCTGACCACCAAGGAAGGCGTGGCCCTGATGTGTCTGGCAGAAGCGCTGTTGCGGGTGCCTGACAACACGACGATCCATGAACTGATCGAAGACAAGATTACCTCTGGTGCCTGGGGTACCCACGTGGGCAAGGCGTCGTCCGGATTGATCAACACCGCCACGGTTGCCCTGCTGATGACCAGCAACCTGCTGAAGGACTCCGAGCGCAACACTGTGGGCGAAACCCTGCGGAAGCTGCTCAAGCGCTTTGGCGAGCCGGTCATCCGCACCGTTGCCGGTCAGGCCATGAAAGAAATGGGCCGTCAGTTCGTTCTGGGTCGTGATATCGAAGAGGCCCAGGATGAAGCCAAGGAATACATGGCCAAAGGCTACACCTATTCCTACGACATGCTGGGTGAGGCTGCCCGCACCGATGATGACGCCAAGCGTTATTACGATTCCTACTCCAATGCCATCGATAGCATTGCCAAGGCGAGCAAGGGCGATGTCCGTAAGAATCCCGGCATCTCTGTAAAACTTTCCGCCTTGCTGGCCCGTTATGAGTACGGCAATAAAGAGCGGGTGATGAACGAACTGCTGCCCCGGGCCCGCGAACTGGTCAAGAAGGCCGCAGCCGCCAACATGGGCTTCAACATCGACGCCGAGGAGCAGGATCGCCTGGATCTGTCCCTGGATGTGATCGAAGAGCTGGTGGCCGACCCCGAGCTGGCCGGCTGGGATGGCTTCGGTGTGGTGGTTCAGGCCTACGGCAAGCGCTCCTCTTTCATGCTCGATTGGCTTTATGGCCTGGCCGAGAAATACGACCGCAAGTTTATGGTGCGGTTGGTGAAAGGCGCCTACTGGGATGCCGAGATCAAGCGCGCCCAGGTCATGGGCCTGAACGGCTTCCCTGTGTTTACCCGAAAGGCCTGCAGCGATGTCTCGTTCCTGTCCTGCGCCACCAAACTGTTGAACATGACGAACCGCATCTACCCGCAGTTCGCCACCCACAACGCCCACTCGGTTTCCTCCATTCTGGAAATGGCGAAAACCAAAGGCGTGGACAACTATGAATTCCAGCGCCTACACGGCATGGGCGAATCCCTGCACAACGAGGTTCTGAAGGTCAGTGGCGTGCCTTGTCGGATTTACGCGCCGGTTGGCCCCCACAAGGACCTCCTGGCGTACCTGGTGCGTCGACTGCTGGAAAACGGCGCTAACAGCTCTTTCGTGAACCAGATTGTAGACACCAGCATTACTCCCGAGGAGATTGCCAAGGATCCCATTGTCAGCGTTGAGGAGATGGGGAATAACATTTCCAGCAAGGCGATCGTGCATCCGTTCAACCTGTTTGGCGATCAGCGCCGCAACTCCAAAGGCTGGGATATCACCGATCCGGTCACAGTCAACGAGATCGAGAAGGGCCGCGGCGCCTACAAGGACTACCGCTGGAAGGGCGGTCCGGTAATTGCCGGCGAGGTAGCCGGCACCGAGGTGCAGGTAGTGCGCAACCCGGCGGACCCGGACGATCTGGTTGGCCATGTAACCCAGGCCTCTGACGCCGATGTGGACACCGCGATTACCGCTGCGGCGGCGGCGTTCAAGAGCTGGTCCGAGAAGTCCGCGGAAGAGCGGGCCGCTTGCGTTCGCAAGGTGGGCGACCTTTACGAAGAGAACGTTGACGAGCTGTTCGCCCTGACCACCCGTGAGGCTGGCAAGTCGCTGTTAGACGCCGTGGCCGAGGTTCGCGAAGCGGTGGACTTTGCCCAGTTCTACGCCAACGAGGCGATACGTTATAAAGACAGCGGCGACGCCCGCGGTGTGATGGTGTGTATCTCACCCTGGAACTTCCCGCTGGCGATTTTCACCGGGCAGATCCTGGCGAACCTGGCCGCCGGTAACACCGTGGTGGCAAAGCCGGCCGAGCAGACATCGCTGTTGGCAATTCGCGCTGTGGAACTGATGCATGAGGCCGGTATCCCGACGGATGCCATCCAGTTGGTGCCGGGTACCGGCGCCACCGTGGGTGCGGCTCTGACCTCCGATTCACGGGTCAGCGGCGTATGCTTCACCGGCTCCACCGCTACCGCCCAGCGTATCAACAAGGTGATGACCGAGAATATGGCACCGGACGCGCCGCTGGTTGCAGAAACCGGTGGCCTGAACGCCATGATCGTGGATTCCACGGCATTGCCGGAGCAGGTTGTCCGTGATGTGTTGGCTTCTTCGTTCCAGAGCGCGGGCCAGCGTTGTTCGGCCCTGCGTATGCTCTACGTGCAGAAGGACATTGCCGATGGTCTCCTGGAAATGCTTTATGGCGCCATGGAAGAGCTGGGAATTGGCGATCCCTGGTTGCTGTCCACGGATGTGGGTCCGGTAATCGACGAGAACGCCCGCAAGAAAATCGTGGACCATTGCGAGAAGTTCGAGCGCAACGGCAAGCTGCTGAAGAAGCTGAAGGTTCCCGAGAAGGGGCTGTTTGTTTCGCCGGCGGTGCTGAGCGTAAGCGGTATCGAAGAGATGGAAGAGGAGATTTTCGGACCGGTTCTGCACGTTGCCACATTTGAGGCGAAGAACATCGACAAGGTGGTGGACGACGTTAACGCCAAGGGCTATGGCCTGACGTTTGGTATCCACAGCCGTGTGGATCGCCGGGTCGAGCGCATCTCCAGCCGGATCAAGGTCGGTAACACCTACGTGAACCGGAACCAGATCGGTGCCATCGTGGGCTCCCAGCCTTTCGGGGGTGAAGGCCTGTCAGGTACCGGCCCCAAAGCTGGTGGTCCGCAGTACGTCCGTCGCTTCCTGAAAGGTGAAACGATCGAGCGCGAGGCGGATTCCAACGCCAAGAAGGTGGATGCCAAGCAGCTGCAGAAGCTGATTGGGCAGCTGGACAAGCTGAAGACGTCCAGGCCTGAAGCTCGCATGGACGCAATCAGGCCCATCTTTGGGAACGTTCCGGAGCCACTGGACGCTCACGTGGAAGCGCTGCCCGGCCCAACGGGTGAAACCAACCGCCTGTCCAACCATGCCCGTGGCGTGGTGCTGTGTCTGGGGCCGGATAAGGAAACCGCTCTGGAACAGGCCGGCACAGCGTTGTCACAAGGCAACAAGGTGGTGGTAATTGCGCCAGGTGTTCAGGACACAGTGGACCAGGCCGCGAAGGCCGGCCTGCCGATTACCGGTGTGGAAGGTCTGCTGGAGGCGGACGCCCTGGCAACCGTCGACGGTTTCGATGCGGTGGTGAGCTGCGGCGTTCAGTCCTTGCTGAAAGCCTATCGCGAGGCATTGGCCAAGCGTGACGGTGCGTTACTGCCGCTGATTACAGAGCACACCCTGGATCAGCGGTTTGTGATCGAACGTCACCTGTGTGTCGATACAACCGCAGCCGGCGGTAACGCCAGCCTGATTGCCGCCTCCGAATAATCGGCGGCAATCGGTACCAAACGCGCCCGGCGTCAGTCAGTCCTGACGTCGGGCGCGCCTGTTTTCAGCCGTTGGTTAAACAGCATCCGGCGGCCTTCGGCCTCGGCAACGTCCGAAAGATAGAAACTGACCGATGCCCCCGGCCCCCTCTGGGCCAGAAGGCCCGCATCCAGGGCGCTCAGGCAGCCGATTTTCGGGTAGCCGCCAATGGTCTGCCGGTCTTTCATCAGAACAATGGGCTGACCGTCTTTCGGTACCTGAATAGCCCCATAGGCAATCCCCTCCGAGACAATCCCGTCCAGATCCGAATAGATGGCATCACCTTTCAGGCGATAACCCATGCGATCGATATTCTGGCTGATTTCATAATCGCACGAGAAAAACTTCATTCGCTGAACCGCGGGGAAGCTCTGATATTGATAGCCTGGAATGACACCCAGACGCAGGTGCTGCCGGTAATCGGGGATTTCCGACCCGGGAAGAAACGCCTCAACGAAAGCCGGATTTTTTTCGAACGCCAGCTTATCGCCCTTTGCCAGTTTTGCGCCCTGGCCATCAAGACCGCCCAGGCCCTCCCGGCTGACGGTCGCGCAACTGCCGAGCTTCATCGCGGGCCGGAACCCGCCACTGACCGCCAGGTAAGCTCGCAGGCCACTCACCGGAGCGGTGAAATCCAGTCGGTCGCCGCGGCTGATACGGTGAGTCCGCCAGGGTGAAATCTCGCGGTCATTGATCCTTGCCCCCAAGTCACCCCCGGTGATGGCTATGCAGGCATCATCCTGAGCCAGCAGACTGAACCTGCCAAAGGTGATTTCCACCTGCGGGGCGTTCAGGTCATTGTCCAGCAGGCGGTTTGCCCAGAAGAAGGCGAATTCATCCATGGGCCCCCCGGTGGTTACGCCCATATGCTGGTAGCCATACCTGCCGGAATCCTGGATCAGGGCCAGCATTCCTGGCTCGACAACTTCAAAGCTCATCGGGCTTGCCTCCCAGCTCAAGGAATTCGTCCCGGCTGATGGCACGGAAGCGCACCTGATCGCCCACTTGCACCAGTGCCAGGGAGTCACTGTCCCAATCCACCATTTTCTGAGGCGTGCGGCCTATGATCTGCCAACCACCGGGCGTGCAGCTCGGGTAGATTGCGGTTTGGTTACCTGCAATGCCGACGCTGCCGGTGGGTACTTTCAGCCGCGGGGTGGATTTCCGGGGAATGGCAATCCGCTCGTCGGTGCTTCCCAGGTAGGCAAAGCCGGGAGCAAACCCGATGGCGTAGACCTGATAGGTCTGCTCGCTGTGGATACGGATGACATCGTCCCGGGACAGCCCGGAATATTCGCAGACGTCATCCAGATCCAGGCCTACCTCGGGGTCATAGAAGACCGGAAGCTCGACGACGCGGGATGAGTCGCCTTCGGCGGTGTCATCGTCCCCGGCGTCTATCGCTGCGCGCAGCCTCCGGGTAATGGCAAATCGGTCCGCCTGCTCCAGATCCCAGGTTACCAGTATCGAGGTGTAGGATGGCACCAGATCGATGACGAGGTCTGACATGTCGCGGCGCAGCCTGTCACTGGCCTGTTTTACGAGGCCAGCGGATTCCGCCCCGATCCGGTCGCCAAAATACACCATGCAGGTGTTTTCGTTGACCGATTCGATTCTCATAGGGCCTCAACAACCTGCCGCATGTGCCGCGCCGCATCGACCGCATGGTAGCTGTCACCGTGAATGCAGATGGTATCGGCTTTGATTGGAATGCGTTTGCCCGAAATGGAGGTGACAGTGCCGTCCCGGATAATCTGGGTGACCTGTTCTTCAATGGCTTCGGTGGTTTCGTGGACGGCACCGCGTACCGACCGTTTCACCAGTTTGCCCTCGTCGCTGTAGGCGCGATCAGAGAACGCCTCGAACCAGACCTCGATACCGTACTCGTCTGCCCGGTCTTTGACCTGCTGCCACTCCGGCGTTGCCATAACCACCAGCGGGCATTGCGGCGCGTAGGAGCGCACGGCGGACATCACCACGGACAGGGTGGTGTTATCCACCATCATCCGGTTGTAAAGCGCGCCATGGGGCTTCACGTAGGAAATGGACGTGCCGTGCACCTGGCAGATCCCGTTCAGCGCGGCCATCTGGTAAACCAGGATGGCCTTGAGCTCGTCCGGCCGGCAGTCCATGTCGCGGCGGCCGAAACCGAGCAAGTCAGGGTAGCCGGGGTGGGCGCCGATGGTCACGTTCTGGGCCAGTGCCAGTTTGACGGTGTGGTCCATGGTCAGGGGGTCGGACGCATGAAAACCGCAGGCAATACTGGCCATATCGATGTAAGGCATGACTTCGGAGTCCATGCCTTTGGTCCAGGTGCCGAAGCTTTCACCCATATCGCAGTTGAGTTTCATTGTGTACCTCCGAAAAACGTTGTTGCCTGCGTCATCCCCGACTCATGGTCTGCGGCAGGTAAGTGACAATCTCCGGGAACCAGCCGATCAGGAAAAGCGCCGCCATGATCAGCAGGAAGAACGGCAGGGCTGCCCGGGCCACATAGAGTATGTCCTTGCCGGTCAGGGCCTGGATGACGAACAGGTTGAAGCCCACCGGGGGCGTAATCTGTGCCATCTCTACCACCAGTACAATAAAGATACCGAACCAGAGCAAATCGATGCCGGCCTGCTGAACCATCGGCATGACAACGGCGACAGTCAGAACCACAACTGAAATCCCGTCGAGGAAACAGCCGAGGAGGACGAACAGCACCGTCAGGCCTATCAGAAGCTCGAATGGGCTCAGGGACATGCTGCCGATCCAGGCAGCCAGCTCCCTGGGAATGCCGAGGAAGCCCATGGCCAGGGTCAGAAAGTGCGCGCCGACCAGGATCAACCCGATCATGCAGGAGCTTTTCACCGCGCCCAGCAGGCTGTCCCGGAAACTCTGGATGCTCAGTGAGCCGGTTGCCGCCGCGATGATCAGGGCGCCGAACACGCCCAGGGCAGCGGCCTCGGTCGGGGTAGCAAAGCCGCTATAAATAGAGCCCAGTACGAAAATGATCAGGCCAACAATTGGAAGCAGCATCTTCAGGGCTTTGATCTTGACCGAGAACGCCAGGTTTTCCTTTTTGGTGGTCGGGAGCTGATCCTTGTTAAGCTTGGCCCAGATCATGGTGTAACCCATGAACATGGCGACCAGCATCAGGCCGGGCAGGGCGCCGGCGATAAACAGGCGGCCAATGGAAACCTCTGCGGCCACGCCATAAACAATCAGAATAATGGAGGGCGGAATCAACAGCCCAAGCGTACCGGAGCCGGCCAGGGTGCCCACCGCCATCTTGTCGCTGTAACCCTGGGCTTTCAGTTCTGGCAGAGTCATTCGGCCAATGGTTGCAGCAGTGGCGGCGGAAGAGCCGGAAACAGCCGCGAAAATCCCGCAACTCAGAATGTTTACATGGAGGAGCTTGCCCGGCAGCCCGCCCATCCAGGGGGCCAGCCCCTTGAACAAATCCTCGGACAGTCGTGTCCGGAACAGAACCTCACCCATCCAGATGAACATTGGCAGAGCCGTCAGCGACCAGCTGGTACTGGCGCCCCAACTGGACGTGGCGAACAGCAGGCCGATCTGATCGTTTCCGGAGAGCAGCAAGCCCAGAACGCCGATGCCAACCAGGGTCAGGGATACCCACACGCCCACGGCGAGCATCAGGATCATCGCAACTGCCAGGACAATGGAGAGAAATGCGATATCCATTACACTTCCTCCAGGTTGAGCTCGTCTTCATGCTGCTGGTAGGAAGGTGTGCGCTTGCGAATCACGGCGACCAGGTCGTCGAGGATGGCAATGTTGAGTGCCGTCATCCCCAGTGCAACCGGAACCTGCGGTATCCAGATGGGGATTGGGATATAGCCGTGGGACACCTCCTCGAAGATGTAGGACTCCCACACCATATGCCAGCAATAGAAAGTCATGTAGCAGGCGAGCCCGAACCCGAAAATAAGTACGACCAGCTCCTGCCAGAATCTCGGCCGTGCCGACCACTTCTGGATAACCAGAGTGACGCGGATATGGCCGCCGTTATGAAAGGTATAGGCAAGACCGAAGAAGGTGGAGGCGGCAAGAGCCCAGCCGGACACGTCTTCCGCTGAGGGAATGATAAAGCCAAAAAGGCGGCCGACGATCTGCGCCAGAATAACGACCATGATCAGGGCGATGCAGAAACCAGCAGCGTAGCCGGATGCCAGATAAAATTTCTCTCGAAGAGAGTTCATAACGGATGCCTCCCGGAACAGCCTCCTGAACACTCAGGAGGCCTCCGTTGAGTGAACTTTTAGCGGTAGTTGGACAGGATGGCGCCGACTTCCTCCGGTGCTTCCTGTTCCCACTCTTTCACCATGATGTCGCCGATCTTCTGCAGCTCGGCCATCAGTTCATCAGACGGCTCGGAAACCGTGATGCCATTTTCCGCCAGGGTGGCAGTGTCCTCTGCCGCGGTTTTGCGAACACCTTCCCAGCCTTTGGCCTCGGCAGTCGCGGCCGCATCCAGGATGACCTGTTGCTGCTCATCGCTCAGGCGACGGAACGCACGCTTGTTGACGACTACGACGTTCTTGGGAATCCAGGCCTTGATGTCGGTGTAGTGGGAAAGGTAATCCCAGGCCTGCCCGTTTGCGCCCGTTGACGGCGAGGTGATCATGGCGTCGATGATGCCGGTGCTGAACGCCTGCGGGATCTCGGGCACCTGAACGGTTGTCGGAGTGGTGTTCATCAGGTCAGCCAGACGCGATGTAGAGGGGCTGTAAGCCCGCATCTTCAGGCCTTCCAGATCTTCTAGCTTGTTAACCGGGGCTTTGGTATACAGGCTCTGGGCTGGCCAGGGCACGGTATACAGCAAGGTCATGCCTTCCTTGTCCAGCTGCTTCTCGATTTGCGGCTTGGCGGCCTCCCAGAGTTTCTTCGCGTCATCGAAGCTGGTTGCCAGGAACGGAATATTGTCGTGTTTGAACACCGGATGGGTGTTGCCCATGATGCCGATGAAGATTTCACCCAGCTGCACCTGGCCGGTTCTCACGGCCCGGGGAATTTCCGGGTGCTTTACCAGGGATGCACCGGAGTGAACGGTGATGGTGATATCACCATCGGTGCCGTTCTTGATGTCCTCGGCAAAACCGTAGGCGATCTGGGTGGGCAAGTTGGCGTCGCCGTAGGGCGTTGGCATGTGCCATTGATCGGCCTGAACGGCTGAGGTAAGCAGCGCCCCGGTAACCAGGGTGGCTGTGGCGAGTTTTTTGAACATAGCGAATCTCCCGTGTTTCTGTTTTTTTATCGTTTAAAAGGAACTGGGGCTTCAGAGTACCGCCAGTTCTTCATTCAGCCGCTCGGTAAGCAGCATTTTTCCCGGTACGTGGGTTATTGCGAAAGGCAGGCGCGCGTTCTCGAGGGCCAGTTGCGGGGTAACCCCGCAGGCCCAGAACAGCGGAAGCTCGCCCGTCCTGATCGTTACCGGATCTCCAAAGTCAGGTTGGTTAACGTCCTGTATGCCAATGAGCGCCGGATCGCCGATATGAACCGGCGCGCCGTGGGCTTTGGGCAGGCGCGTTGTGATCTGTATGGCCCGGATGGCATCCGCACCGCTGAACGGGCGCATGGAGACCACCATGTTGCCGCTGAACCGGCCCGCGGGCCGCGTAGCAATATTCGAGCGGAACATGGAAACGTTCCTTCCCTCATCCACGTTCCGGACAGAGAGGCCGGCCCTGATCAGGGCGTCTTCAAACGAGAACGAGCAACCCAGGACAAAGGTCACCAGATCGTCCTGCCAGAGGCTTTTGAGGTCCGTGACTTTCTCCGCCCGCTCGCCGTTCCGGAATACCTGGTATTCAGGTACATCGGTCCGGATATCCAGATCGTGGCCAAGGTCGGGAAGGGCCGGATCCCCGGGTTTAGACATGCCGATCAGGGGGCAGGCGACCGGGTTATTCTGACAGTATAGGAGAAAATCGCCGGCCCATTCGGACGGCAGGATGACCACGTTCCCCTGGAGCAGGCTGTTGGCCAGGCCACTTGTGGGCGCTGTGTGGTCGCCCGAACGAATGCGAGCGCGTAATTCTGAGGCCTGATCAAGCAGGTTGTTCTTGAAATCGGAATACGCACCGGTGTGCATGACGGTAACCCCTGATTGAAATTGTCTTTTACAACTAAATTTCAGGGTATACCGGCTGGTGAAAAAGTCTAATTATCGTTTTTTAGGTCTTGCGATAACTTTTCGTGATGTGTTGTTCGGTCGTATTCGTCGGAAACCATCACGCCAAGGTTTGCTGCAAGCTCGGCAATCGCGTTGAAAGGGGCCCCGGAATAGGAGGCGGTGAAGGCGAGTTCTGAGGGCGTCCACGAGGTGTTGAGCTGGACCAGCCGGCCACTTTCCAGTTCGTGTTTGATCACGCTCAGTGGAAGCGTGGAGATACCAATGCCGTCGAGGGTCAGCTGCCGGCAGGCTGCCAGCGAGCTTGAGGAATAGAAACGTGCGGGCAGTTCATCCAGCTCGCTGAATTTCTGGCTGATTTCAGCAAAGGGTTTGGTGTTTCGGGCGTAGGTAATGATGGGCCATTCGGCCAGGTCCTTGAGAGCCAGGAGCCGGTCCGGAAGATTGAGCTCGGGACTGGCGACCCAGATCAGCGGGAAACTGCACAGCGCCCGGTTCTCAATTTTCGGCTCGGATACGGGGCCCATCAAAAAGGCCAGATCCAGACTGCGATCCAGCAAGCCGGATCGGAGGTTGCCGGAGACATCCACCGTGATTTCCACGTCCAGATTGGGGGCCGTTTCATGCAGTTCCCGGAAAAAACGCGGTAACCAGGAGTGAACGATAGTTTCGGAAACGCCCAGTCGAAGAATACCTGACAGCGAGGCCCCACGGTCTGCCCGCTTGCGCAGCTGCTGGGCCATAAAGACGATCTTCTCGGCATAGGGCAGTAGCTCCTGCCCCTTGCTGGTCAGTTTGCTGTGGCCGGACTCGCGCTCGAACAGCCTGACGCCGAGCTCGTCTTCAAGAGCCGCGATACGGTTGGAAATGGCCGGCTGGGTGGTGTGCTGGTGCTCGGCAGCCTTGCGAAAGCTACCCAGCGTCGCAACCCAGATAAAGGTCTCCAGACGTTTGAAGTTCATTGATTCCCGGACCTCAGAGGGGCCTA
>CAZFQI010000031.1:0-27031 GCA_964520755.1 uncultured Marinobacter sp.
TTGATGCGGGGTAGAGCAGTCTGGTAGCTCGTCGGGCTCATAACCCGGAGGTCGTAGGTTCGAATCCTGCCCCCGCTACCAATTTGAATAAAGCCGGCCGAGAGCCGGCTTTATTCGTTTATACCCTCACCGATTTCAAAAGCCTTCAGGCTGAACAAACCCCGCCAGTCCGGCCTCCTCGAGCAGTCCCGCAAACCCGATTGTGGTCAGATCCATCCCCGGTGCCCCAATGACCTGAACATTGAATGGCAGGCCCTCTTTCGTCCGTCCAATGGGCACAGAAGTCGCAGGCAGGCCCAACAGGGTGGCGAGGGCGATCCAGCAGAACTGGTCCATGTAAGCCCGTGGCTGACCGGCGACGGTGATTCTGCGTTTGAAGACCGGGTGGGTGTGGTCATGCAGAATGGCGGTGGTTGGTGTTACCGGGGTCAGCAGGACATCCACCTCCTGAAATAATGACTCAATTTCAGCCCGCATCTTCTCGCGCATTTCGCTCCAGGCCATCCATTGGTAAACCGGCTGATTCACACCCCGACCGTATTCGCCGACAAATGGCGTCATTGGGCCCAGGAATTTGAGCCAGGGTTCCAGTCGGGCGATCCATTTCATTTGCCGGCGTTGGGAAGGTTTCAGGGATGTGCTCAGTAGTGCTCCGAGCAGGTTGAAGTAGGCGGGCAGAACATGCTCCAGGCTCAACAGAGGATGACTGGCTTCTGTCACCAGCGCGCCCCGTTCGGCCAGGGACTTGCCCAGGGCCTGATAGCCCTCGGTGAGTTCCCGCTCAATCGGGCACAGGGGATCTTCCAGCCATAATCCGACGCGAGCCTGGTCGAGGCTCTTAAGTTCTGAAGGCGCCATATCAGTGGCCCAACTGCGCTCTTCGGCGGGCCGGGGCCCGGCAATCACCTTTAGCAGAAGTTCCAGATCTCTGGCGTTGCGTGCCATGGGGCCGCCTTCCACCAGGTCCGGCCGTGACTGGGTCCCGGGTGGTCCGGGAATATGGCCGCGAAACGACACCAGTGCCCGGGTTGGCTTGTGGCCGAATACACCACAGAAATGCGCCGGTGTGCGAATGGAGCCGGCCAGGTCGCTGCCCACTTCCAGAGGCGTCATGCCGGCAGCCAGCGCAGCGGCGGCGCCACCGGACGAGCCGCCGGGTGTATGGGCCGGGTTGTGGGGGTTGTTGGTTACCCCGAACAGCTTGTTATAACTCTGCAGGTCGGTGGCATAGATGGGTACATTGGTTTTGCCCAGGATAATCGCGCCCGCGTCTTCAAGCCTCTGAACGACATCGGCGTGATATTCGGGCTGGTGGTCTCTGAGGGCTGGCGCGCCCGCAGTACAGGCGATGCCCGCCACTTCCCAGGTGTCTTTCAGGGTAAGTGGCAAGCCGTGCAGCGGCCCTTTTACCGCGTTGGCTGCACGCTGCTCATCGGCCTGGCGAGCACTGGCGAGTGCCCGCTGTTCATCCAGGGTCACCACGGCATTGATGGCCGGATTGTGCTCGCGGATCCGGTTCAGCAGGGCCGTGGTCAGAGCCTCGCTGGTCAGGGTGCCGGCCTCCAGTTGTTTCAGGAGCTCGTGGGCCGGCTGATAATGAATTGGGGTGTCTTGTGCATCCATGGATGTTCTCTTTTTTATTGGTCTTAAGGCCTGTCGCCAGCGAGTCAGGGCAGTTCCGACCGCCAGTGTTTTACGTTCACCTGGCCCTTGATTGCGTCGATGATTTCGATAATCAGGTTAATCAACGCCTCGTTCTGGGCTTCGTCGGCTTTCACCTCACCGGGTGTCGGCAGGAAAACATTCACGATGTCCTCAATGAAGGCGTGATTGGAGGCTGAGGCCAGGTCTTCGAGGATCTGGTGGATCACGTGGGCAACGATGTCGCCGACAGCTTCTTCCAGGGTTTCCTGAATGGTGGGGCCCACCACCGGAAGGTATTTCAGTCGTGACAGCTCCAGGTTCTGTTTGAGGGCATTATCCACTCTGTCTTCCAGGTAGCTCCTGAGAGCGCCGCGATTGGGTACGTAGCCTTCCTGGGCCGCCTCAGCAACCCGTTTGGAAATCCAGTCGGAGAGCATGTCCCGTCGGGGATAGAGAATGTCCTTCTGGATCTTGTCGAACAGCGGAGAGCCCAGTTTGACCTCCTGCTGCACGCCGCTCAGCACCTTCAGGACAATGCGATCAGAGAGCTCTTCCATAAAGGCTTCGTAATAGAAATTCACGAATCGGTAAATCTTGGTGTTCGTGACGTCAATGATCTTGTACTGGTGCAGTCGATAGATGATGGAGATCACCCGCAGGATACGGAGGAAACGCAGGCTTCCCACCGGAATACAGCCCACCAGGTCATACCAGTGAATAAACGGGTAAAAGTACCAGCGGTCGTAGACCCTGGCCTTGATGGCGTAACCCCAGCGAACAAAGAACTCTGTCAGGAAGATGCTGACGAAGATCAGATCGTAAAAGATGAAGCGTTCGTGGATGGGGTGATAGGCGGACTGGATGGCTGGCGCATGTTCCTTCAGCAGATTCTGAACGGCGACAAAGTTGTAGATCGAGTCCCAGATAATGAACGCCAGGTTGATGATCAGCAGGCCCAGCATCAGGAAATCAATGATGAACCAGACAAGCTGGTGGCTGGATTTCAGGTTTTCTCGATTTATCTTCAGCATTCGCCAAGGTCCGGTCTGTGGCTAAGTATCTGACAGGTTAGCTTATTTCGGCGCCACAAACGACTCGCCCTGAGGCCGGTTAGCGCCGGCCGGTTGGCCAACCATGGATTAACTTGACCGTCTGCCATTAAACTCCCACGCTTGAACGGAAATCCTTCTTGTTACCACCAACAACTGAAATAGCCGGATGCTATCAATCTACCAAGTCGTGAATTCGGGCCGGGTCCGGCTTTTAATCACTTTGCTGTGCTGTCTGCCTGCGTGGGTTTGCGCACAACAGGTGGTTGTGAATATGGAAGGAGACTATCCAAAGCTGAAATCAAACGCCGAGGCCTTCATCGGTGAAGTCGAAGGCCGCAGCGCCAATAATCTCCGGCGGTATGCCTCCACAGCCGTCGGCCAGGCACAGGAAGCGTTACGGGCGCTGGGATATTACAGCCCCATGATCGACTGGCGGATCGAGCAGGGCGATTCGGATTCCACCGCTTCGTTGATCTTGTCGATTACCCCCGGAGAACCGGTGCTGGTCAAGTCCCGTACCGTTGAAATCAGGGGCGCAGCGGCCTCTGATGACCGGTTCACCTCTGACCTGCCCGAGCACCCCGCCGAAGGGGACATTCTCAATCATGGCCAGTATGCCAGCCTGAGGGACACCATCCAGACCCGTGCCCGCCGGCGTGGCTATTTCGACGGCCGGTTTGTAACCCGCACCCTCGAAGTGGATCCAGCGAGCCGAAGCGCGACAGTTACTCTGATCTATGAAAGCGGCGAAAGGTATCGGCTGGGAGAGGTAACCTTTGAGGAAGGCCACTGGTTCGAGATAGGCCTTCTGGAGGATTTTGTTACCTTCGAACCCGGTATTCCCTATCATTCCGATGAGATAGCCAGGCTAAACCGCGATCTCCAGAACAGTGGCTATTTCAGCGGCGTGGATGTTGACGCATCCCCGGGCAGTGCCGAGGAGGGTGTGATTCCGGTCCGCGTGGGGCTCACCCGGCGCGAGGCCCGCTCGGTGGCGGGGGGTGTAGGCTTCTCGACCGACGTCGGGCCGCGGTTCCGCGGGAACTGGCGGGAGCACTGGATTAATCCCATGGGCCACAAGCGTGGCGCGGAAACAGAGCTTTCGGTGCCGAGACAGAATCTCAGTACCTGGTACGAGTTGCCGCTGGATCCACCCATGACCGATCTGATCCGTTTCACCGCGGGGTATCAGAGGGAGGACATCGAGAATGTCGAATCAGAACTGCTGAGTCTGGGACAGCAATGGCAGCATGAGCTGGATAGTGGCTGGCTCCAGATATTGTCGCTGCGCTGGGAAGGCGAGCGCTTCAACATCGGGGACGACGAGAAAGGCACGAGTACACTACTTTTGCCCGGGGCGGGGTACTCGAAAATCTATGCAAACTCACCGCTGGACCCATCCCGGGGCTACCGCCTGCAGTTCGACGTAACCGGTTCGCACCGGGCGGTTCTGTCGGATGTGGATATTCTGCATGTTAATGCCCTGGTAAAGGGGTTATTCACCATTGCCGACAAACATCGCTTTCTGGCGCGTTTTCAGGCAGGTGCGGTGGCGACTAACCGGTTTGAAGACGTTCCGCCATCCCTGCGATTCTTCGCTGGCGGTGACCAGAGTGTGCGAGGGTACGGATACGAGACCCTGTCGCCCGAGAACGACAACGGTGTGGCCGTGGGTGGGCGCTATCTGATGGTCGGCAGTGGTGAGTATCAGTATCAGTTTGCCGATAGATGGCGCGCGGCGTTGTTTGTGGATCATGGCAACGCCATCAACAACCTGAACGACCCACTCGCGACGGGCGCCGGTGTCGGTGTTCGCTGGATCAGCCCGGTAGGGCCTTTGCGGCTGGATATTGCCAAGGGGCTGGACCGGCAATTTGGCGGGGACTGGCGGATTCACTTTTCCATGGGGCCTGAGTTGTGACGCAGACGCCAGAAACACCGGAAGAGAAGCAGCAGGAGCAGCCGGGCCGCCGGCACCGGCTTCGCGTCTGGCTGCTTGTGTGCCTGGGGGTTCTGCTTCTCGTACCTGTTTTGTTGCTGGCGGCTGTCTTGCTTGCCCTGCGTTCCGAGACCGGGACCGCCTGGGTGATTGAACAGGTGCCGGGGCTACAGGTCGAAAATGACAGCGGTTCACTATTTGGCCAGTGGCAGGCTGACCGTCTGCAATGGCGGGGCTACGGGGTTGAGGTAATCGTTGAATCGCCACTCGTGGACTGGTCGCCTTCCTGCCTGTTCAGAAAGCAGCTTTGTGTTGACAGCCTGAAGGCAGAGACACTCGAGGTCACCCAGTTGCCCCCCGCCGACAAATCGGGGGGTGGGGGCGCAATCACACTGCCGGGTGTGGACCTTCCGCTGTCCCTGAATATCAGCGGCGTCCGCATGGGGCCTTTCACCTTCAATGGCAACAGGATCTGGGACCGGCTGGAGCTGGATGCAGGTGGTTCCGGGGCTGACTGGACTATTCACCGCGCCTGGTATCAGTTGGGCGATTACACGGTCTCTGCCGACGGCCGGATCGAGACCCGCCGGGACTGGCCGGTCAATCTGGAGGTCAGGGCAGATATCCCACCACCCACCGGTAACCAGTGGACTCTGGACGCCACACTCTCAGGCAGCGTGCGGGATCTGATGGTAGCGGCCACCAGCCGCGGCTACCTGAATGCCGAACTCTCAGGGGAAGTCGAACCGCTGGATCCGGCCCTGCCGGCGCAGCTTCGGATAACCTCTGATCAGTTCCGTGCAGTTGAGGCACTGCCGGACACCCTGGTACTCAACGATTGGTCCGTGGAAGCCCGTGGCACCCTGCAGAATGGGTTCCGTACCCGAGGGCGGGCCAGACTGCCGGGCACCGCGGGGCCGGTGAAGCTGTCACTGGAAGGACTGGTGACCACACAGGCAGCGGAGAATATCCGCCTTGAACTGACCACTGACCGGCAGGACGGCGGTGGCCAGGATAGCTTCGTGGCGACCGGTGCTGTGGAATGGGCCCCGGAACTGGACGCCCGTGCCGATGTCCGGCTGCGCGGATTTCCCTGGCACACATTGGTGCCCGGGTTTGAGCCGCCGGTGGTGGTGCGTTCGCTGGATGGCACCGTGTCCTGGCGCGACGGGAGCTACCACGCGGAGCTGGAAGCCGGAGTCGATGGTCCCCAGGGCCCGGCCCAGCTGTCGACAACGGTCGATGGTGACACCGGGCAAACCACGCTGACCGACCTGATCGTCAGCACCGGCGCCGGGTCTCTCAGCGGACAGGGTTCGGTGAACTTTTCCGGCCCGCTTTCCTGGCAGGCGGCCCTCACACTCAAGGACTTTAACCCGGGTTACTGGGTTCCGGTCCTTGAAGCCAGTCTCAGTGGTGATGTCGCTACCGAAGGGCAGCTCGGGGATGGTCCCGTCCCGGACTTTAACGCCAACTGGAACCTCGAGGGCGACTGGCGCTCCAATCCTGCGTCTCTGGTGGGCCGCCTTGATACGGCGTCCGGTAGCTGGGAGCTGTCGGAGCTGAGTCTGGTCGTCGGCGACAATCGGGTGGAAGGAAGCGGTACCTGGGGAAATCTGCTGCGGGGTGATCTGGCCCTGGACCTGCCCAGGCCGGAGCTCTTTCTGCCGAGCCTGACTGGCAGCCTGGAAGCGACCCTGACGGCAGGAGGGACGCCAGAACGTCCGGTGGGAGAGCTGACAGCGAGCGCCCGGAAATTGGGCTGGCAGGATGAGCTGACCATTGAAACCCTTGACCTACAGGCTGATCTGGAAGATGGGCTTCGACTTTCGACCCGTTTGCAGGCCGAAAGTCTTCAGGGCTTCGGACAAGAGCTTGAAACGCTCACCCTGGAAGGCAGTGGCACGCAGGGCCAGCATGTCGTCGGTATCAGCGCGAGCCATGCCGCCGCCGACCTGGAATTGGGCTTCGAAGGGGGCGCCGGCCCTGATTGGCAAACCTGGCAGGGTGCTCTGTCACGGGGCGTGGTCAGTCTCCCGGAACAGTCACAGCGATGGCAGCTGGAGTCGCCGGCCGCTCTGGCCTATGGCGCCAGTGGTGAGCTTACCTTTGGCAATCATTGCTGGCGTTGGCAGCAGAGTACCGTCTGCGCCGGGGACCAGACACTGCTTCCTGTCCCTCACATTGCCTATCGCATCGACCGGTTCCCGACCGTGGCTCTGGCCCCGTTGCTGCCGGAAACCCTGCGCTGGGACGCCCGGATAAACGGTGAGATCGATTTCACCACCACGGCGGCCGGACCAGATGGGCGGATATTCCTGGATGCCGGCGACGGTGAGTTCCAGTTGCTGTTGGACGGTGAATGGGAATCCCTGGCGTACAACGCCCTGACTACCGAGGTCAGTCTAAAGCCGCAACAAGCCGACCTTGCGCTCCGCCTTTCCGGCCCTGAACTCGGCGAGTTTGCCCTGGATCTGGGCCTTGATCCCACTTCAGACGAGCGGAATGTCGAGGGTAGCTTTCAGCTGGAAGGGCTCGATATTGCGCTCGCGGGGCTGCTTTCCGGGCTTGACGAGGTCGCCGGTCGAGTAAACGGCCAGGGTCAGCTCTCGGGCCCACTGATGAAACCGGCCGTGACCGGTGAATTGCACCTGGAAGACGGCCGGGTGTCGGATCCCAGGCTGCCGGTGCCTATCGAGGAGATGATCGCCAGCCTTGAGTTTTCCGGCTATTCGGCACAGATCAGCGGCAGAATCCAGAGCAATGCCCGGAGCCAGACCATTGTGGATGGTGAAATTGACTGGCGACAGTCACCCCGGGGAGAAATCACCATTTCCGGAAGCCGGGTGCCTTTCAATCTCGAACCCTATGCCCAGCTGGAGGTGGAGCCGGATCTGAGCATTGTTTTCCGGGAGGGAACCCTGGAGGTCTCCGGTCAGGTCGGGGTGCCCAGGGGGGACATCGAGATACAGGGATTGCCAGAGCAGGCGGTGTCGGTTTCGGAAGACGAGGTTATTGTTGGCGTTGAGCGTGAGGAGCCGGTTGTCCGTGCCCTGAACATGGATGTAAACGTTCAGGTGGGGGAAGACCGGGTCACCTTTGCCGCGTTCGGTGTGACCGGTGATCTTGAGGGCTCTCTCAGGATTACCAACGACATGGATACCAGGGGCACGCTTCAGTTGGTTGATGGCCAGTATGATGCCTATGGCCAGGAGCTCGAGCTCAGACGGGCCAGGCTGCTGTTTGTCGGCAATCTGACTCAGCCCTATCTGGATATCGAGGCGGTGCGAACGGTGGGTACGGTTGTTGCCGGTATTCGCCTGACTGGGCCCGTTCAGTCGCCTGAAACTGAGGTGTTCTCCAATCCGGACATGCCGCAGACGGACGCACTCTCCTACGTGATTCTGGGCAGGGCGCCTCAGAGCCAGGGCGATCAGGGACAGATGAGCCGGGCTGCGCTGTCCCTGGGGCTGACCCAGGCCAACAAGGTGACCGGGCAGATTGGCGAGGAGTTTGGCATTCGCCAGCTCACTCTCGAGGCGGAGGGTTCCGGAGAGCAGACATCGGTGGTGGCCAGTGGCTATCTGACGGATGAGCTGAGCGTTCGCTATGGTGTCGGGATTTTTGAGCCCATCACCACCGTGGCCCTGCGCTACGATCTGGGCCGATATTTCTATCTGGAAGCCGCCAGCGGGCTGGCGGCTTCCCTGGATATTTTCTACACCCGGGATTTCTGAGCTCAGTCCAGTTCGAAGGTTGCGCTAACCGAAGCGCGAATTTCACGCTCGCCCACGCTTGAAACCGTATCCGACATTGACTTGGCTTCGGCCATCATCGGCACCGGGCGGTGTCCGCCATTGATGTTGATGGTCACCACATCACCGCAGGTCTGGTCGAGCTGGCTCGCCACGAATCTGCATCGGGCCTTTGCGTCGGCAATGGCTCTGGCCAGCGCTTCCTGTTCCATGCCGGTTTCATTCGAGTGGAAGAACTGATGGGGCCCGAGGTGGTAATCAAGACCCACGGCCTGGGCTTCCCGGAGCAACGGGTTCAACAGGCTCAGGTCGGTGATGCTGAAACTGATGGTCTGTGACGCTACGGCCCGTTTTTGCGGTTCCTCGTCCCGCTCCGGGGCAGGCAGCGTACGGGTATAAAGGTTGACGGTGGCGTCGGAATAATCGTTGAGCCGGTCCCGGTAGTCGGTAATGCCCTCCCGCCACTGTTCCATCAGTGCGGCCACCTGTTCGGTGGCCTTCTGGGGAAGGGCATGCTCCGCACTGGCAGTGAACTGCAGTCGGGCACTGTCCGGCTCATAGCGAACACTGCCCTCGCCGGTGAGCGTTACTTCGCCCGCCATTGCCAAAGCCGGTAACGTGAGTATCAGGGAAAGAAGAAAACGGGATTTCAGGTTTAAACGGGGCTTGATGTACCGTCCGATCATGGTATTTCCTCCTTTGGAAACAGTTGTATATCAGGCATCGCCGTCTTTCGGTTCCAGGCGGGCCAGTTTAAATCGGCGGGCGGCTTCCACGAATTGACCGAAGATGCGCCGGTGCCCTCCATGGTAGAGCAGGTATTCCGGGTGCCACTGAATGCCCGTCAGCCACTGGCCCTCCGTGCTTTCTATGGCCTGCACGAAATAATCATTATCCACGGCGGTCACACGCAGATTGCGGCCCAGCCGCTTGATTGTCTGACTGTGAATCCGGTTGGCTCCGATCACCGGCGAACGCATTGCCTGCTCAAGCCTGCTGGGTGTTACCAGCCGCACGGTTTGCAGGGGCAGAAGCAAGGGACGATGCCGGGTATTCACTCGCAATGGGGTGACGTTCTGGCACAGGGAGCCGCCATGAAACACGTTGATGAACTGCGCACCACGGCATATCCCGAGCACAGGAATGCCAATGGCCTCAGCCTGCTCCAGCAAAGACTGATCGGTTGCGTCCCGTTTGCGGTCATAGTTGGCGGTGACCTGTGGTTCCTGGCCATATCGCTCCGGATGGACATGAGTGCCGCCGGAAAGGACCAGACCATCAAGCAGCGCGACCGCCACGCGTGAGCCCGGGCGGATGTAATGGGTCCGGGCACCGTGAAGACGCAGGCCAAGGCTGATCAGCCGATGGGCCAGGCTTTTGCGGGCCGGCCCACTGATGCCAATGGTCAGGCCCGGAACTTCAACCTCCTGTTCTGGATACTCGTCAGACATACCCTTTCTTGGCCAGCCAGTCGTGAGTGGTTTCCTGCCAGCTGTGGGTCAGGTTGTGCAGGTTGAGTTTCCGCCGTTCCCGGAACAGCCGGCGCATATCGGCCAGGTCATCCGGATCGTTGGCCAGTTTCTCCAATACCACCCAGTCATTCCAAACGGTGGAGAAATGCCAGTCGGGATTGTCGATGTCGCAATCTGGCAGACGGTAATGCAGGGTTGGCCGGCTCTTGATTCTTGGATCCTGGACGTGGCGTTCCAGGCGATCCCTGTCTAAATGGGCAAACAAAGGAAGCAGATCGAGGGCGCGATTCCGGGTGGGGTTCAGCTCCAGGTAGTCTTCCATCAACTGTCCGAGGTCTGGCTGATAGCCGTCTTCCATCAGATGTTCGATGTAGCGGCCATGCCAGGGCTCGATGTAGGTGGTGAACTTGCGGCTGACATCCAGTTGATGCCGGTTTTTCAGCCAGTCATAGAGCGCAGCAAAGGCCTGGAGGTAACGCACCAGCGTTGCCGGCCCGAGATCGGGCAGCTCGGGATTGAGCTGCAGGCCGAAGGCAAAATAAATGGCATCCCGGCTGCCCAGCGCACCGGCTCCCCTGAGGTTATCAACAAGGGATTCGATCGCCTCCAGACTGGAAAAGGGCAGGGGTGGACTGATGATCTCCAGCGGCACGACACGCTCGGCAGCGGCATCAATCACATCCATGGCCTGGCCACCCAGTTCGCGCATCGATTGGGGAAGGCGCTCGTCTGCCAGATCAAGATCCTTGATGGGATCGGAATCGAGTTCCACGATGAACTCACCCAGTCCTGTTTTCAGCGTTGTCACGTATCTCGACTTTAATACCGGTATTCCTTTCAACAATTTGGCCGAAAGCGATACCAGTTCATCGTAGCCCAGACCAGACAGTTCGATCTCGACGCCAATCCGTCGTTCCTTACCTTCACTTGTTTCAAGGATGTCCGGCATCCTGCAGGCACTGGTTTGCGTCATGGTACTCCCTGGTTCGTGACGAATATTGGTTTCACCTTATCACACCGGTGTTTGGCGTCATTGTTAACCCGTTGCAAGAAAATCAGTGGGCTGACTTTACACTGGATGAAACACTGTATATAGTCAGTTTACTGTATAAAAAAACAGGTTCAGGCGCGGGGCATCTCCGGTAAGGAACGCGCCAGCGCCGTCCCTGATCTAGCGGAGTAGCTTGATGAAGCTTACAGCAAGGCAATCCCAGGTACTGGACATCATCCGCCGATACGTCGATGAAACCGGCTATCCGCCCACCCGGGCAGAAATTGCAGCGGAACTGGGTTTCCGTTCCGCCAATGCCGCCGAGGAGCATCTCAGGGCGTTGGCCCGGAAAGGGGCCATTGAGATGGTGCCCGGAGCCAGTCGGGGTATACGTTTGCCCGAGGCCGAAGAAGATCTGGGTCTCCCGGTGATCGGTCAGGTGGCTGCTGGTAGCCCGATTCTCGCCCAGGAGCATATCGAGGATCACTGTACGCTCCGGCCTGAGTTTTTCTCGCCATCCGCGGATTACCTGCTGAGGGTCCGGGGCATGAGTATGAAGGATATTGGCATTCTGGACGGCGATTTGCTCGCTGTGCACAGCACTCAGGATGTTCACAACGGTCAGGTGGTTGTTGCCCGGGTGGGCGACGAGGTGACGGTAAAACGTTTCCGTAAAGAAGGCTCGAAAGTCTACCTGATTGCTGAAAACGAAGAATTCGCGCCCATTGAAGTGGACCTCACTGAACAGGAACTGTTCATTGAAGGTCTGGGTGTCGGTGTTATCCGCCGCTCCGATCTGCACTGATCTGGCTGGATAGTCTCAGAACGTTTGAATAACGGGTGAATTATGGAACAAATGAGCTTTAACCAGAACCTGGCTTACAATCCCAATGCTCTGTCCTGTTCAGTGCCGGCAACCGCCGCCCGCGAGCGACGCTCTGTCATTCGCGCCCGACGTTCACCGGAGTCGACCGAGCCCCAGGTCACGGGTAATGTAACCGAGATTATTCTGCCGGAGGGGCAGGTAGAGAACTTCCAGTTACTGCTGCCAATGCTGACTCAACTGAATCAGGAAAAGCGCTGGCTGGCCTGGATCGACCCGCCCCAGGCGCTGGTCAGCAAGTGGCAGAAGATGCACGGCATTGTGGCTGGCGAGCTGCTGGTGCTTCGTTCAACGCCGGATTATCCCGCGCAGGACCTTGCAGAGCGAGCCCTGAGTGCGGGCACCTGCCATGCGGTCGTCATGTGGACCCGTAAACTGGGCCGAGCTGCCTTTGAATCCCTTCAAAAGGCTTCCGCCGAGGGTAACAGTCACGGAGTGGTCCTGAGGCAGCGCTGATTGCTCAGTGCAGAGTGTAGGAGGGCTGGGCGTCTGAGGCGTCCAGTTCGTCATCTTCCCAGTCGATGTCATGGGCTACATTGCCGACAGCTTCAATACCTGCGGCAATCATGGCTTTGGCGACGGACATATCCCGGTCTTCCATCATTTCCCGGGCTTCCTCCGAGAATGAGATTTTCACCAGTGGCGCACTGTCATCATCAATGCGGCGCAGGGCGTAATCACCGTTGGTCAGTTGCACGATTTCAAAAAACGATGGTGACATTCAGTAAACCTTCAAGTTGTTGAGATCTGGGTAACCGGCATTTCGAAGGGCTTACCACTCGCTGTGCTGGTCTTCCAGATCGTCGGCAAAATGTTTGACGGCATTCAGTGTTTTCAGCAACGCCGTCGCGGATCGATCCGGGCCGGAGTCGGCGGATACCGCGATAATATTTTCCGCGCTGACGGTTTTTCTGGTCGCTGGTGGCCGGCTCTGCGAGCGTTCCAGCTGTTCCAGATGGTTCCACCAGCCGTCCGATCGCGTTTCCAGTTCTCGCAGCCGGCTTACCTCATTCGGCTCCGGTCCGATCAGGGCGGCCAGTTCATCCAGCGTTGCAGGCTCCTCTGACTTCTTCTGGTACAGCCTGGCAATCATCACCAGCAACAGTTGCCGGGATCTCAGGAGCAGTTCGATCGCGCCCTGTATGGCCGCTTCCCGGCGGATGGCCTGTTCGGCTTCGTTGGGAGCCTGATCCTCACCCTCAAGCGTTGACCTGTCCAGCTGCCCAAGCAGCGTCCGGGCGAGAAAGAGTTTCTGCGAAACCAGTGAATGCCATTGTGAGGCCATGGAATACCTGCAATCCCCCAGCGCGGGTGTAACCCCGGAAAATTAATTCGCCACTATACCATTTTCGGCAACAAATTTCTTCAACTGTCTCCGTCTGTGAGTTTCACAATAAAATACAAACATTCACTTGAAACGACCGTTTGAATTTGGCAAAAAGGCGCCCGGCTGTGCGAGTTCTGATCGTTGCGGCTGCTCAACAGCATGAACTTCTGGAGGTGTAGGGGATGCGAAGCCACTTCGTTGCAGGTGTCGTCCTGGTTTTTCTCGGGTATTCTGGACAGGCCCTGTCCAAGGTCACGGAAGCCGAGGCCCAGCGGCTCGGTGAGGAGCTCACGCCGGTTGGCGCCGAGAAAGCGGGTAATAAGTCGGGCAGCATTCCCGAGTGGACCGGAGGGCTCGCCACCCCACCGGCGGGCTGGCGCGAGGGGCAAGTGGAAATTGACCCATTCCCGGAAGACGAAGCCCTCTTCGTGATTACCTCCGACAATCTGGACCTGTACCGGGATAAGCTGTCCGATGGCCACGTTGCCATGCTGGAGAAGTATGGGCCTGACTTTTTCATGCCTGTTTACCAGACCCGTCGCACTGCCGCGTTTCCGGAGCATGTTTACGACAAGTTTGCTGAGAATGCCCTGAGTGCACAGCTGCTGGACAATGGCAATGGTGTCCGGGACACCATCATGACCAGTCCGTTCCCGATCCCGAAGGACGGCCTGGAGGTCATCTGGAACCACATCCTGCGCTACCGGGGCGAAGAGATCTCCCTGCGCAGCGCATCTGCAACGCCCCAGAAGGACGGTTCGTACAACCCGGTGGTCAACGACTACGACTACTTTTTTGCCTACAGCAGGAAGGGGGCGGAGTTGGCGGAAATCGACAACAAGATTTTTTACCTGAAGACCGACACCATTGCACCCTCGTCACTGGCTGGCACCATTACGCTGGTACACGAAACCCTTGATCAGGTTCGATCGCCGCGTCTGGCCTGGCGCTATGATTCCGGTTCGCGCCGGCTCCGCCGGTCGCCGAACCTGGCCTACGAGACCGACCTGCCGAATTCATCGTCACTGCGCTCGGTTGACCAGAAAGACATGTACAACGGTGCGCCCAACCAGTACGACTGGGAGCTGAAAGGCAAGCGCGAGCTGTTCGTGCCTTACAACGCCTATAAGCTTCACGGACCGGAGGTGGAAGCCGATGACGTGATTCGTCCGGGCCACATCAATCAGCAGCTGACCCGTTACGAATTGCATCGGGTGTGGGTGGTGGAAGCGAAGCGCCGTACCGGCATCAGCCACATCTACGACCGCCGCGTGTTCTATGTGGATGAAGACAGCTGGCAGATTCTGGCCTCCGAGGAATACGATGCGGACGGAAACCTGTGGCGTGTGTCGGAGGCCCACAACATCAGCTATTACAGTGAACCGGTGTTCTGGACTACCATGGAAATGACCTACGACCTGAAGGCGGAGCGTTATTACATTGATGGGCTGGATGATGGTTTCCCGGCGTATGATTTCGATCCCGGGTTCCGGGGCAATGAATTCACGGCCTCTGCCGCCCGTCGTGCCGCCCGCCGTTGATTCCCAAGGAGACCGACATGGCAGACGCACAAGCTCACCTGGACCATCTTGATCAGCTGATGGCCGATCTTGGTCGTGCCCTGGCAGACAAAGACTGGGAAGCGATGACCAGTCTGAACGAGCAGGTGAAGCCAGCAGTCGAGCCCCTGATGGCAGCCCTGGAAGCTGGCGAGCTCGAGGCGGAGCCCGTGAGGCTCCGCTTGCAGGAACTGCAGCAGTTTATTGACGCAGCGGACGAATCCGCGCGCATTGCCCGCAAGGAAGCGGAAGACGGGCTCAAGGGGGTAAATCGGAACCGTAGTGCGGCAAAGGCCTATCAGAACGTATCGTCCAATCGACCCAAATAGCGTCATAAAATTGACTCTGCCGTTCTTACAGTCTTAAATACCGCACAAATCCCTCAAGAGATTCGGTTGAATGTCTAAAAATAACAAAGTGCTGGTGCTGAGCGAGGATGATTCAAGATTGCGGGACATGGTCACCATTCTTGAGTTCATCGGCGAGGAGCAGGTCCTTGCCGGCGATGAAGCCAGGGCACTTTTGAACAGCGGCGACGAGGATAACCTTTCAGATATCGCGGTCGCGGTGGTGAACGGAGAAGATGCTGGCGCCACCGAGGCCATTACGACTGTGAGCAATGCGGTTCAGGGAGTTCCGTTGCTGGTCCTTGGGCATCCTGAACTCAAGGGCCTGTCCGATGATGCCAGCGCCCGCATTATTGCGCGCATGGAATGGCCGCTGAATTACACCAAGTTTGTTGATTCCCTGTACCGGGCCCAGATTTACCGGGACCAGTTCAGTCGTTCCCGGGAGCGCGGCCAGCAGCGCGGACTTCAGCTCTTTCGCAGTCTTGTCGGAACCAGTCGCAAAGTCCAGCAGGTACGCCAGTTGATGGAGCAGGTGGCCGATAAGGACGTCAGCGTTCTGATCACCGGCGAGTCCGGTACCGGCAAGGAGGTGGTTGCCCGCAACCTGCATTACCATTCTTCCCGGCGGGACAAGCCGTTTGTGCCGGTGAACTGTGGCGCCATTCCGGCTGAACTGCTGGAAAGCGAACTGTTCGGCCATGAAAAAGGCGCGTTTACCGGTGCCATCACAGCCCGGGTAGGGCGCTTCGAGATGGCGGAGGGCGGCACCCTGTTTCTGGATGAGATCGGCGACATGCCGCTCAACATGCAGGTGAAGATTCTTCGCGTTTTGCAGGAGCGTACCTTCGAGCGAGTGGGTAGCAATCGGACCCAGTCGGCCGATGTCCGGGTCATTGCCGCCACTCACAAGCATCTGGAAGATATGATCGAGTCCGGGGATTTCCGGGAAGATCTCTACTACCGTCTGAATGTGTTCCCCATCGAAATGCCGGCCCTTCGCGAGCGGGTGGAAGATATCCCCCTGCTGATCAACGAACTCATTTCCCGGATGGAGAAGGAGAAACGTGGTTCGCTGCGGATGAATTCGGCCGCGATCATGAGTCTTTGCCGTCATGACTGGCCCGGCAACGTGCGTGAGCTGGCCAATCTGGTGGAGCGCCTGTCGATCATGCACCCCTACGGCGTGATAGGCGCACAGGAGCTGCCCAAGAAGTTCCGCTACGTTGACGATTACGATGAGAACCGTCCGGTTGAGGACTCCGGAATGCCCTCTGGTATTCCCGGTCTGGTGGGTCTGGATGCCCCGGCGTTGCTGCCGGTGAACGGCATCGATCTCAAGGATTATCTGTCCAATCTTGAGAAGCAGCTGATCCAGCAGGCGCTCGACGAAGCTGGTGGTGTGGTGGCCCGGGCTGCCGAGAAGTTGCGGATCCGTCGAACCACACTGGTAGAGAAGGTTCGCAAGTACGGGCTGCGGGAAGAGGAATCCGAAGAATCCTGAGCCGGACCCTCCTGATTCCTGAGTTCCTGAAACGGCGTCAAAGGTTTGTAACCTGAGGCGCCGTTTCCATTTCTGACCGACGTAAAATTGTCATCTCTCTCTTCCTGTATTCTCTTTCCTTCTGAAATATATAGAAAAATTGAAGTTGGCACGGTGCTGGCTTATTAACCTGCAAACGAAGTATCCGAACTATTGGGTCCGAACCGAAGGGCCGATCGGGGAGTCAGGTTATGAGTCAGGCACAGTTTGTTCTTCAGTCCGGCGCGGGCGGCGCGAAAGCCAACGCTGCGGCGGATGTAAACGACAAGGTTACGGCCCTGTTTCCGGAGCAGGACGACGAGGCGGTGGATTCCGCCCTGGAACTGTTCAACCGGATGTCGCGACAGATTACTGACTCGTACCGAACCCTGGAGTCGCGGGTTAATCAGCTTTCCGGCGAGCTGAACCAGGAATCGCTTCAGCGCCAGCAGGAGCTCGAAGAGAAAGAGCAGTTGGCGGATCGCCTGTCGACCTTGCTGAATGCGTTGCCCGCCGGCGTGGTGGTTCTGGATAGCCAGGGTGTGGTGACGCAGACCAACCCGGCAGCCATTGCGCTTCTGGGGGAGCCCCTGGACGGCGCCCGCTGGGTGGATGTCATCCATCGCTGTTTTGCACCGCGGCGGGACGACGGCCATGAAGTCTCTCTGAAAGATGGCCGCAGGGTGAGCATCGAGATCCGGACCATGGAAAACCAGCCCGGCCAGTTGATTCTGCTGACCGACCTGACGGAAACCCGGCATCTCCAGGCTCAGCTGGCCCACGCCCAGCGTCTGTCTGCCATGGGCAAGATGGTCGCGTCCCTTGCCCACCAGATTCGCACGCCGTTGTCTGCTGCCATTCTTTACGGTGGCCATCTCAGCCAGGACGACCTGGACGAGGAAATGCGTCAACGCTGTGCTTCCCGTTTGATGTCACGCCTGACCCATCTGGAGCAGCAGGTGCGGGATATGCTGATCTTTGCCCGTGGCGAAACCCGGCTCGCGGAGGAGCTGTCTGCCGATAAGCTGGTTTCGGCGCTGGCATCAGCGGTGGAGGGTTTGAAGCCGGCTCCCGGCGCCCAGGTCAGCCTCCAGAATGACATTTCCAGCGACTGCCGGCTGATGTGTAACCGGGACGCCCTCGTTGGCGCCTGCACCAATCTGGTAAACAACAGCCTCGAGGCCGGTGCGACCCGGGTTGCCGTTCGGGTAACCGAAGAATCCGGTGAGCTGGTTATCCGCGTTCTGGATGACGGGCCAGGGTTTGAATCCTCAGACGCCGCGCGGTTAGCAGAAGCTTTTTATACGACCAAGTCCCACGGTACGGGGCTCGGCCTTGCGGTGGTGCAAGCCGTCATCAAGGCGCATCAGGGGCGGTTCTCCATCGAATCGCCGGAGCAGGGCGGCGCCGTCGCTACCTTGCGTCTACCGCAATTACGTAACAGACACTGATCGGAGGCAACCATGGCCAAGGCCCAGATTCTGATTGTTGAAGACGACCATGACCTGCGAGAAGCGCTAGTAACCACGCTGGAGCTGGCGAAATTCCGGGTCCGGGAAGCAGCCAATGCCAGCGAGGCGCTGGCGCGACTGGCGGAGTCTCCAGTGGATATGGTGGTCAGTGATGTCAACATGCCGGGGCTTTCCGGGCATCAGTTGCTGGCTGAGGTTCAGCGTCTCTATCCGGGGCTGCCAATGATGCTGATAACGGCCTACGGCCAGATCAGCGATGCCGTCTCCGCCATGCAGGCCGGCGCCATTGATTATCTTGTGAAGCCGTTTGAACCCAGGTTCCTGGTGGATGCCGTCAGCAAAGTGGTCGGGGGCGGGCGCGAGAAATCCAGCGATGAGCCGGTGGCCGAAGATCCGATCAGCAAACGTATGTTCCAGCTGGCGACCAAAGTGGCCGGCAGTGATTCGACAGTCATGATCTCCGGGGAAAGTGGAACCGGCAAGGAAGTGCTTGCCCGGTTTATTCACCAGCAGTCACCCCGGGCCGATCAGCCGTTCGTGGCCATCAACTGTGCGGCAATCCCGGAGAATATGCTGGAGGCCATTCTGTTCGGTCACGAGAAAGGCGCCTTTACCGGTGCCGTTGCCTCTTCGCCAGGAAAATTCGAGCAGGCCAACGGTGGCACCATTCTTCTGGACGAGATTTCAGAGATGGATCTCGGGCTGCAGTCGAAGCTGTTGCGGGTACTGCAGGAGCGTGAAGTGGAGCGGGTTGGCGGCCGCAAGACCATCAGTCTGGATGTTCGGGTGGTGGCAACTACCAACCGGGATCTGGCGGACTACGTTCGCGAAGGTAAATTCCGGGAGGATCTCTACTACCGCCTGACGGTGTTCCCGATGCACTGGCAGCCGCTACGGGAGCGCCGACTGGATATCATGCCGCTGGCCACGTCGCTGCTTAAAAAGCACTGCCGCAAAATGAAGCTGACCGGGATTACTTTTGCCCAGGACGCAAAAAGCGCGTTGATGAATCATCAGTGGCCGGGGAATGTTCGGGAGCTGGACAATGCAATCCAGCGAGCCCTGGTGCTGCACCAGGGCAATGTTATTCATTCCGGGGATCTGTGTCTGGAGCTGGGCATCACCGGGCGACCGGACATGCACCGCGTCGAGCCGGTTTCGCCGCCCCAGACCGTTGCGGGTGACGGCGTCGAACCGGAAGACTCAAACCACGGCATCTCAACCCCGGAACAGCCTGCGCATGTGCAGGAGGAGGATCACGACGGCGCCGTTTCGCTGGGAGATGATCTGAGACAACAGGAATTCCGTATTATCATTCAGACACTCCGGAAAGAGCGTGGGCGTCGCAACCGGGCCGCTGAGCAGCTGGGGATCAGTCCCAGGACGCTCAGGTACAAGCTGGCCCAGATGCGCGACGCCGGAATCGATCTGGACGCCGAGATGGCTGTGGTCTGACCCCCTGCAAGACGAACTCCTTCATTGGCACCCCTCGGGGTGCCGTTTTTTTATGTCTCGTTTCCAATCCCTGGCAAGGCATCCTGCCTGTCGTCAAAAGTCCGTCATTGATTTCTTCTGTATCAGGAAGGGATTATCTAACTATATGATATTTAATGTTATAATCTACTTGGCCTGCCAATTGCTTCCTCGAGGTTAACAGCATCCCAAGAGCAATGCCGTCCCTGGGAGGGCGGAGCCAGGAGAGAGTTATGGTTCAGCGTGCCGACATCAACAGTGTTTTGTCCGATATCCGGTCCCTGCGTTCCCAGATGATGCAGAACCAGCGGGTCGAACAGGATCAATCGGTTCGTGGCCGGATAGACGGGCCCCGCCAGGTTCAGGAAACCCAGGAGACGCCCAGCTTTAATGACATGCTGAGTAATGCTGTGAACAACGTAAACGATGCCCAGAAAACCGCGGGGGATCTGCGAACCGCATACGATATGGGCGACCCGAACGTGGACATCACTCGTGTGATGATTGCCGCCCAGAAATCCTCTGTCTCTTTCGAAGCGCTGACCCAGGTACGTAACCGGGTGGTTCGGGCCTACGAAGACATTATGAACATGCCGATCTGATAACGGAGCAGAGTCATGGCCAGCGTACCTGCAGAAACCAACGCCTCCAACATGCCGTCAGCCCGGGAGGGCGACGCGCCGGAGAGCCGTAGCGACTTGTTCATGGGGTTTAATCGGCTGAATCTGCTGCGCCAGATCGGCTTGATGGTTGGCCTCGCCGCCAGCGTCGCGCTGGGGCTGGCGGTCGTACTCTGGGCCCAGGAGCCAAACTATCAGCCCGTGGTGGGTGATCTGTCCTCCTACAATCCACAGGACGTGACCACCATCCTCGAAAGCAACGGCATCGATTACAAGATGGACCCGCGCACCGGCGCGCTACTGGTGCCTTCCGAGCAGGTCTACAACGCTCGGCTGAAGCTGGCGGCCGAGGGCGTCACGGATCGCCAAACCATGGGTTACGAGCTGCTTGACCAGGAGCGCGGTCTGGGTACCTCTCAGTTCATGGAAACCATTTCTTATCGTCGCGGGCTCGAGGGTGAGCTGGCTCGCACCGTTGCCAGTATGCGTGGTGTGCGGAATGCCCGGGTGCACCTGGCGATTCCGGAGCGCTCTGTGTTTGTCCGGGATGCCCGCGATCCGTCTGCTTCCGTCTTTCTTGAAGTCTTTGCTGGCCGGCGGCCGGAACAGGAACAGATCAGCGCCATTGTGAACCTGGTTGCCGGCAGCGTTCCCATGATGAGTAAGGAACATGTAACCGTTGTCGACCAGAACGGCAATCTGCTGACCGGCAAGGAAAGCCAGACCAATGCCGACCAGATGGCGGACCAGTATGAGTACACTTCCAGGGTCGAGGAGCGCATGACCCAGCGGGTGGCTTCCCTGATTGGGCCGATCGTCGGTGACGGCCGCTACAGGGCAGAAGTGTCGGCGGATCTGGATTTCTCCTCGGTAGAGCAGGCGGAAGAACTGTTCAACCCCGAACAGCAGGCGGTGCGCAGCGAGCGCGAGCTGACTGAGCAACGTGCGGCCGGCGCCCAGGGCGGTATTCCCGGAGCACTGGCGAACCAGCCCCCGGCCGATGCCACTGTTCCGGAACAGGCTGCCGGTGGTGAGGGCGATGGCGAAGGGGCTGCTCCCCAGCCGGTAAACGTGCGTCGTGAGTCCACCCGGAACTACGAGATGGATCGCACTGTCAGCTACAGGCGCCAGGAACTGGGAAGAGTGAAGCGGGTGACGGTTGCTCTGGCTGTGGATGATATGAAAGTGGTGGATCCCCAGACTGGCGAAGTCAGCTACGAGCCCTGGCCGGAGCAGGAACTGCAGCGCCTGAGCATGCTGGTGCGGGATGCCGTGGGTTATTCCGCCGCCCGGGGAGACAGTGTGACGGTGATGAACACCGCCTTCGCACCGGAAGAAGCGGTTGAATTTGAAGCCCCGGCCTTCTGGGAGCAGCCCTGGTTCTGGGACCTGATGAAGCAGGTACTGGCCGGGCTGGTCATTCTGGTGCTGGTGCTGGGTCTGCTGCGTCCTACACTCAAAAGCCTGTCGGGCGGTGGCCAGCGTGAGCGCGGTCTGGATTCGGGTAGCGGCGGCGGTTACGGTGGCCTTGACGATATTGAGGGTGGCGATGAGCTGCGCCAGGCCATGTCATCCCAGGATGATCTGCTTTTGCCGGGTGCCACAGACGGTTATGATAGGCAGTTGAACGCATTGAAAGGTCTGATTGCCGAAGACCCGGCTCGGGTTGCACAGGTAATGCGCCAGTGGGTGAATGTCGATGACTGAGCAAGCCAATCAACAGGGTGGCAATGAGCCGCAGAAACCACAACGGAAAATTCCGCGCGTGGAGCAGGCTGCTATTCTGCTGATGTCACTGGGCGAGGCGGATGCGGCTGAAATCCTCAAGCACATGGGGCCCAAAGAGGTCCAGCGTGTCGGTGTGGCCATGGCCCAGATGAAGGATGTCAGCAAGGATGAAGTCACCTATGTGATGAACCAGTTTGTTGATGCTGTGGGTGGCCAGACCGGTCTGGGCGTGGGCAATGACGACTATATCCGGACCATGCTGACCCAGGCCCTGGGCGACGATAAGGCATCCAGCCTGATCGACCGTATCCTGATTGGCGGCAACACGACCGGCCTTGATACCCTCAAGTGGATGGAACCCCGGGCTGTGGGTGACATCATTCGTTACGAGCACCCGCAGATTCAGGCCATTGTCATCTCCTATCTTGATCCGGATCAGGCGGCTGAAATTCTCGGCACTCTGGATGAGAAAGTCCGCCTTGACGTGATGATGCGGGTGGCATCGCTGGAGAGTATCCAGCCCCAGGCACTGCAGGAACTGAACGACATTCTTGAAAAGCAGTTCTCCGGCGGCGCCGCCTCCCAGACCAGCCGGATTGGTGGTGTCAAACGGGCAGCGGATATCATGAACTTTATGGATCGGAGCATCGAGGGCAACCTGATGGATTCCATCAAGGATATGGATCCGGATCTTGCCAGCACCATCGAGGATCTGATGTTCGTGTTCGATAACCTCAAGGAAGTTGACGATCGCGGTATCCAGGCGCTGTTGCGGGAAGTGTCCTCCGAAGTTCTGGTGGTGGCCCTCAAGGGCGCCGACGACGAAGTCCAGAACAAGATCTTCAAGAACATGTCCAAGCGCGCGGCAGAATTGCTGCAGGATGATCTTGAAGCCAAGGGACCGGTCAAGGTCAGTGAAGTTGAATCGGCCCAGAAAGATATTATTACCATCGCCCGCCGGATGGCCGAGGCCGGTGAAATCTCCCTCGGCGGTGCCGGCGAAGAAATGATGTAATGAAAGACTCCACCCGAGACGTCAACCGTATTCCCAAGGAGCAGCTGACCGCCTACGAGCGCTGGGAGCTGCCCTTGCTGGATGCCCGTGGCAACGAAGTGCCCCGGGAAGAGGAGCGGGAGGTCAAGCCCCTGACGGCAGCCGACATTGACGAGATCCGTCAGGCAGCCCGTGAAGACGGTCTTAAAGAGGGGCGTGATCAGGGTTACGAGGACGGTCTGAAAGCCGGGAAGGAAGAAGGACACCAGGAAGGACTGGAAACCGGCCTGGCAGAGGGCAGGGAGCAGGGCAAAACCCAGGGCTACGACGACACCCGCAAGGAAATTGACACCAAACTCGACCGTCTCGAACACTTGCTGGGTGAACTGCTGCTGCCAATAAAACGGCACGAGGACGAGCTTGAAACCTCACTGGTCAACCTGACCACGGTTCTGGCACGGGCGGTGGTCTACCGCGAATTGACCATCGACTCCTCCCAGATCCGCCATGTGGTTCGCCGCGCCATGGAGGCGTTACCCTCCACCGCTGAAAACATCCGGATCCACATAAATCCCGAGGACTGTGAAATGGTCCGCGAGGTGACTGCCCGTCTGGAAGCATCCGCTTCCGTCATTGAAGATGCCAGTATTCTGCCCGGTGGCTGCAAGGTGGAAACCCGTCACAGCCTGGTGGATTTCACCGTCGAGAAGCGCTTCCAGCGTGCGGTTCAGAGCATGCTCGACCAGCAGATGAACGACAGCGAAGTCGGAGAGACCGAGGAACTGGATTCCATGATGGAAGACCTCACGGGGTTCCATCGTGACGTACTGGATTCCCGGGAGTCCGGGGAATCCGACGACGATCCGAAGCCGGCGCAAAATGAAGGTGACGGTGATGACCTCGAACCTCGCTGATCGTCTCAACCGCTTTCAGGGCTTTCTGGGCAACGAACCTGAACCTGAGCTCTCGGGCCGACTGACCCGCATGGTGGGCCTGACACTGGAATGTGTTGGCTGTCCCATGGTCGTCGGTGACCGCTGCGTGATCTTTGGCCAGAACACCGGGAACGTTGAAGCGGAGGTGGTAGGTTTCGAGGACGACAGGGTGTATCTGATGCCCCTGACGGCGATTGAGGGGCTCAAGCCCGGTGCCAGGGTCGTGCCCCTGTCCGCCGCCAGTCGTGTACCGGTGGGGCCGCAGTTGCTCGGGCGGGTAGTGGATGGCAGTGGCGAGCCCCTGGACGGAAAAGGGCCCCTGCAGGCCGAAGCCCGCGTCGCGCTGACCGGCGACATCATCAACCCCCTGAATCGCGCACCGGTGCGCCAGTCCATGGACGTTGGTATCCGGGCGATTAACGCGCTGATGACCGTCGGCCAGGGCCAGCGTCTCGGCCTGTTTGCCGGCAGTGGCGTGGGTAAGAGTATGCTGCTGGGCATGATGACCCGGTTCACCGATGCCGACATCACCGTGGTGGGCCTGATTGGTGAACGGGGGCGCGAGGTAAAGGAATTTATCGAAGACATATTGGGCGAGGAGGGGCTTTCCCGCTCAGTGGTGGTGGCTGCGCCCGCCGATGACTCCCCCTTGATGCGGCTGCGCGCTGCCATGCTGACCACCCGGATTGCAGAGTACTACCGGGACCAGGGTAAGCGGGTGTTGCTGCTGATGGATTCGCTGACCCGCTACGCCCAGGCCCAGCGGGAGATCGCCCTCGCCGTGGGCGAACCGCCGGCGACCAAAGGCTATCCGCCTTCCGTATTTGCCAAGCTCCCCCAATTGGTTGAGCGAACCGGCAACGGCCGCCCCGGGGGCGGCTCGATCACCGCGTTCTACACGGTGCTTACGGAAGGCGACGACCAGCAGGATCCGATCGCCGATGCGGCTCGCGCGATTCTGGACGGCCATATTGTGCTGTCCAGACGGCTTGCCGAAGAGGGGCATTATCCGGCCATTGATGTGGAAGCGTCGATAAGCCGGGTCATGCCTCAGGTCACCGAAACCGAGCATTTTGCCCGTGCTCAGCGGTTCAAACAGGTGTATTCCCGCTACCAGCAGGCCCGGGACCTGATTTCCGTGGGTGCCTACGTCAAGGGCTCGGATCCCGAGACCGATTTTGCCATTACTCACATCGGCAATATGCGCCAGTTCTTGCAGCAGGGTCTGAATGAGAGCGCACCGCTGAAAGAGAGTGTTGATCAGTTGCTGGCGGTTGTGCCCGAGCGTCGCTCCCCAGAGCGGCGCAAGTCAGCGGTTCCGAACCCGGCCGCTGGTGGCGGGGGTGATGCCTGATGCTGCGATCCCGGCGGCTGGAAGTGGTTCTCTCCCTTGAGGAGCGCAAGGAACAGGAAGCTCTGGAACGAATGGGTGAGGCCCGAAAGCTGGCCGAACAGCAGCGTGAACAGGTGCAGAACCTGAATCGTTACCAGCAGGAATATCGGGATCAGATCCGTAACAGCCAGCAAGGCGTGGTGCAGGTGTCCCGTCTCCAGGCCTGGCAGGCCTTTATTGCACAACTGGATCAGGTGATCCGGCAGCAGCAGAAACAGTTGGATCAGGCTGAAAAGGTCTTCGAGGCCCGCAAACAGGAATGGCAGCAGGCCTGGGAGCGGCGACGCGGCATGGAAAAGTACATCGAAACCTGCCGGCAGCAGGAGCAGAAAGAACAGGATCTGCGGGAACAAAAATTGTCGGATGAGGCCGCCGGGCGGGCCTTCAACCGTCGTAGACGCTGAATCTTGTCCCACATCAAGCAAATACGGATGCAAAACCAGACCACTCAGCTATCCTTACCCGAAGAGGGACCGGTGAAGAGCGCCGGTTGAATGCTGCTGTTGATACCTTGGGAGGTTGAGGAATGCCGATTCAGACGCGCCGCGATGATGACGGTCAGACCCTTGTTATCAGGATCGAGGGGCGGTTTGATTTCAGCACCCATCAGGCGTTCCGGGATGCCTACGAGCACGGTGATCCTGATATCCGCCACTACATTGTGGACCTGTCGGACACCACCTATCTGGACAGCTCGGCCCTGGGTATGTTGTTGCTGCTCAGGGATTACGCCGGGGGAGACAGCGCCCGCATTGTGATCGAAAACTGCAATAACGATGTCCGGCGGATTCTTTCCATCTCCAATTTCGAGCAATTGTTCAACATCCGCTGATGCTCGCGGACTGCCGGAGTAGTCATGGATGATTCCGTTGCAGAACCCAACAGCCCTCTGAGAATACTCATCGCTGACGATTCGGACAGCGACCGCCTTATCCTCAAAACACTCCTGAAGCGCCTCGGGCACGAGGTTCTGGACGTCGCCAACGGACTGGATGCAGTCTCGATATTTCAGCAGGAGTCGCCGGATCTGGTTCTGCTCGATGCCCTTATGCCGATCATGGACGGCATGGAGGCTGCCCGGCAGATCAAGTTTCTGGCCGGCGAGCGCCTGGTCCCTCTAATCTTTCTGACGTCCCTGTCTGAAGCTGGCGCTCTGGCCCGCTGTCTTGAGGCCGGTGGCGATGACTTTCTGGGCAAACCCTACAACCGGATCATCATCGAAGCGAAGATCAAGGCGTTTAACCGCATGCGGCTGATGCATCAGACCCTGTCGGATCAGCGGGATCTGATCCGGGAGCGGAATCGGCAACTGACGGAAGAGCAGGAAATCGCCAAGCGGGTATTCGACAACGTGGCCCACTCCGGTTGCCTGGATGCCGCCAATATCCGTTATCACGCCTCGCCTCAGTCCATCTTTAACGGCGATGTGCTGTTTGCCTCGCCACGGCCGGCGGGCGGCATGCTGATCTTTATGGGGGATTTCACCGGCCATGGCCTGCCGGCTGCCATTGGTGCCATGCCGGTTGCCGAAATCTTCTACGGCATGGCCAACAAGGGCTTTAACGGCCAGGACGTGCTGCGGGAGATCAACCAGAAACTCAAGCGGATCCTTCCCACCGGGATGTTCTGTTGTGGCGCCATGATCGAGGCGGATTTCAAGCTCAATCAGGTGCAGATCTGGAACGGCGGGCTGCCGGACGGCTGGCTGATCCGACCCGCCGGGACGTACCTGGCATTACAATCACGGCATCTGCCGCTCGGAATTCTTTCGCCTGATCAGTTTAATGCCGATTTCGAGAGAGTCGCTACCGGTCCGGGTGACAGGGTACTGATGATGACCGATGGCTTTCTGGAGTGTGCCGACCGTGCCGGCAATGTCTTTGGCGAGCAGGGTGTGACGGAGACGCTTGAGCGGCTGGATGTTG
>CAZFQI010000031.1:27131-30286 GCA_964520755.1 uncultured Marinobacter sp.
TTGCTTCACATCTGTATGGAAGTACCCGGCCTTCGCCGTAAGAGCGGCGAAATCTACACCTTGCTGGCGGAACTCTACAACAACGCACTGGAGCATGGTGTTCTGGAACTGCCGTCGGAATGGAAGCGTTCACCTGAGGGCTTTGGCCGTTACTACGCCGAACGCAACCGGCGCCTGGCCAATGTGGAAGGGCATTATATCCGGTTCACACTGCACCACTCCCTGAAATCGGATGGCGGCCGGCTTCGTGTTGTCTGTGAAGACAGTGGTCGGGGGTTTGATTTTCAGAACCATCCCAGTGTGGCGCCGGGCAGTTCGCCGGCGGAGAGCGGACATTATGCGGGGCGGGGCCTGTTGCTGTTGAAACGCCTGGCTGAGACCATCAGGTTTCATGAGTCGGGCAATCATGTTGAAATTGTCTACGACTGGCGGCTTACCCGTACAGCTGGAGATCGAAATGAGTGATAAACCACACCTGGACGAGGAAGCACTGGCTGAGCTTCGGGATGTCATGGAAGGCGAGTTTGAAGTGCTGATACAGACTTATCTGGCGGATTCCCGGGACAGAATCAGGAGCCTTCGGGAAGCCCAGCAGGCAGGGAATGCGGATGCGTTTACCAAGACAGCCCACAGCTTCAAGGGCAGTTGTATCAATATCGGCGCTCCCCGACTTGGCGAACTCTGCCTGAAGGCAGAGATGGCCGGAAAGGAGTCCCGCATGGAAGAGGCGCCGGCCCTGCTGGATGCCATCGAAAGCGAGTTCCAGCAGGTGACCAAGGGCCTGGATGGCTTGCTGGTTCGGTAATTTCACCCATTCAGGCCATTCGCCATAAAGAGCCTGAGCGCTCTGGCATCACAATTGCTTTCTCTTCCGCAGTGAGTGTATTTACCGCCCATGCACCGGCCAGGTCCGGCAAGGTGAGGGCGCCAATGCGATAAAAGCGGCAAGAGGTTGCCATGGCCCAGATGGTTCTCCCCCAAACCCCCGCGCCCGGGGCGCAGAAAGACCCCGGCCCGTCGAAGTCCGGAAACAGTCGGGATCCGGCAGACCGGAAAAGCGATTTTGATTCTGTCTCCCAGGCGGAGCAGAAGCGGCTGGACCGCCAGAAAGCGGACCGCAACGCCGATGCAAAGTCTGCGGAAGAAGCCCGTTCCGACCGGAGCGATGCGCCCGATTCCAAACCTGATGCCAGCGCAAAGGCTGGCGAGAAAGCAGGTGAGAAGGCCGATGCCGCCTCCGGTACCGAGGGACAGGAATCCAAAGAGCCCGTGGTTGCCGGTGGTGAAGCCGAAGCGGAACCAACCGCGCTGCCCCTCACCTTTGCCGAGTTACAGGCGTGGTTGAGCCCGCAAGCCGGTCGTTCCGGTGAAGCGACCTTGTCGGCAACCGGCCCCGCAACCGGCTCCAGTTCTTCGGCTGGTGGACCTGGCCAGACTGCTGCGGTTGCCGGTATGTTCAATGGCATTCTCTCGACCGCATCCGGGCAGAAAGCTCAGGGTTCCACCGGCAGCGTTACCGGGGATGCCACACTGACAGACGCGATGAAGGCTTCGGTACTCACCGATACCGGTCGAAACCCCGATTCGGGCTCCCTGCTCGGCTCTGGCCGCTTCCAGTCTGCCATGGATCTTGTGTCGCAGCAGGTGGCCAATGGTGCTAACGGTGCGGCCAAACTGGCGGCTGAGAATGCTGCGCCTCTGCGAGGTTATACCACCTCGATCGATGTGCCGGTTGGGCACGCAGAATGGGGCGATAAACTGGTTGGCAAGCTCAGCTGGCTGACCGCCCGCAATATGTCGGTTGCAGAGATCCACCTGACCCCGCCCGACATGGGTCCCATGGAGGTCAAGGTGCGCGTGCAGAATGAACAGGCGAATATTACCGTCCATTCCGCGAATCCGGTGGTCCGGGACCAGTTGGAATTGCACTCACATCGCCTTCGCGACATGTTGGGTGAGCAGGGCTTATCCCTGGCCGGTTTCGATGTTTCCGATTCGCCCCGGCAGCAGACCGGCGAACAGGGAGCCGGAGACGGTGATGGCTCAGGTGCAGATTCGACATCGCTGGTCGCTGGCGATCAGGACGATGACAACGTCAGCTCTGGCAGCCTTGATCTGAGCTGGAAAGGCGAAGTCGACATCTTCGCCTGACACCCTCCGAAATTCTGTTTCAATCTCTTTTGCCCATCCTTCCCGGCAACGCTAAACTGCTGTTCTGAACGGGAAGGCTGGGTGTTCTGGCCCGCCCTTTGCATCCATTCCTGAAAAGTCACGGAAAAACGCTCCCTCTGACGGATTTCTGGCAAAGCGAACACTATGGCTGAAAATAACGAATCTGAAGCGGCTCCCGCCAAGAAAGGGAAACTGAAGCTGATCATCATGCTGGTTGTGGTGGTTATCCTGGCGATTGTGCTGTCTGTGGTGGGTACCTTGTGGTTCCTGGGCGGTGGTCTTCCGGGCATGGGTGAGGAGGACGACGCGACCGAGGTTGCAGAGGAAACTTTTACTCCCAGTAGCTACTACCAGATCGAAAAAGCCATCGTTACCACGGTTCAGGCGGAAGGCCGCCAGCGGTATGCCCAGGCCTATCTGGCGCTGGAGTCGACAGACCAACAGGCACTGGAAGCTGCAAAATTGCATATGCCCCTGATTCGAAGCCAGCTGGTAACGGTTCTTGGGAGTAGCAATTTCAATGAATTGCAGACGCCCGAGGGGCGGAGCAGCCTGGCCGACCGAATGCTGACCACGGTGAATCAGGTGCTGGAACAGGAAGGCGAACCCGCCATCAAACGGGTGTTATTCAGAAATTTTGTCGTGCAATAGCGCACGGGCCACGGTACTTCAGGGGCAGGACTACGTATGCAGGACTTGTTGTCACAGGATGAAATCGATGCCCTCCTCCACGGGGTGGATGATGGTGACATTGATACCTATGAAGAGACTGATGATACCGGTATAAAGTCCTACGACCTTGCCAGTCAGGACCGCATTGTCCGGGGCCGGATGCCGACCCTGGAAATGATCAACGAGCGGTTTGCCCGCTATACCCGTATCAGTCTGTTCAACCTGATGCGTCGCAATGCCGATGTCTCGACCGGTGGCGTGCAGATCATGAAATTCGGCGAGTACATCCACACCCTGTACGTGCCCACCAG
>CAZFQI010000031.1:30386-33372 GCA_964520755.1 uncultured Marinobacter sp.
GCGCTCCAGGAAGACATCAAAGAGGTCAATGTTCCGATCAACACCACGGTCTGTCGCCGTCGGATCTCATTGCGGGACATTGCCAAGCTGAAGGCTGGCGATATTATCCCGGTGGAGGTGCCCGAGCATTTGACGGTCACCGCCAACGGCATCCCCGTTTACAAGGCGACGTTGGGGACCCGTGACGGGAAACTGGCACTGCGGATTCATGAGCGGGCATCAAGGCCCAAGGTGAAGAAACAATTCAAGGTGGGAAACAATGGCTGACGACGATAAGAAAGACGAGCAGGAACTCAGCGAGGACGAAAAGCTGGCTGCCGAGTGGGAAGCCGCCATGGAAGAGTCCGGGGATGAGGGCGAACGCGAGGACGAGTGGGCCGCTGCGATGGCAGAGGCCGGTGAGTCTGAGGAATCCGGGGACGACGTACAGGCTGCGCCCATGGAGGAATTCGACACCGGCAACGAGCCCGCCAAAGGTGGCGGCCCGGCGCCGGATATCGACGTTATCCTCGACATACCAGTCACGATTTCAATGGAAGTGGGCAACACTGAGATTCCGATAAGGAACCTGCTCCAGCTCAACCAGGGCTCGGTTATCGAGCTTGACCGGCTGGCGGGGGAGCCTCTGGACGTGCTGGTAAACGGCACCCTGATCGCCCATGGCGAAGTGGTCATGGTGAACGAGAAGTTCGGCATCCGCCTCACCGATGTGATCAGCCCGGGTGAACGTATCAAGCGGTTGCAGAAGTAACATGTGGTCCAGACTGACTGCGGCACTGGCGCTGCTTGTGATCAATCCGGTTGTTGCCCAGGAAACGGCAAAAACCGCTGCCCCTGATTCCCCGGTGCGAGCCCCGGACACCCTCGGAACCATTCTCAGCCTCGGGCTGGGTCTGGTGGCCGTGGTGGCCGTGATCTATGGCTGCGCCTGGATCATCCGCCGGATGAACGGCATGACCGGCATGAACAACAACGCCATCAAGGTGGTATCTGTGATGGCCATCGGTGCCCGCGAACGTATCGCTTTGATTGAGGTGGGCGGCCAGCAGATCCTCCTGGGCATTACCCCGTCGGCGATCCGGACCCTGCATGTGTTTGACGAGCCGGTTGTCGAGGCCGGCAGCGCCGGTTCCGGCGATTTTGCCCGTCGCCTGCAGGGCATGATCGGCAAATCCTGGACCTCTCCGACAAGGAACGATTAGGCCCATGCTTGCCGTAACCATCAAGCGACTGCTTCCATCCCTGATTGTCTTGGCCGGCATGGCCTGGGCACCTCTGGCCCTGGCACAGGAGCCGTCGGGCATCCCCGGTATACCGGCCTTTACCGTAACGCCCGGAGAAGGCGAGGGCGCGCAGGAATACTCGGTAACCCTGCAGATCCTGGCGCTGATGACAGCGCTCACCTTCCTGCCGGCGATGCTCATGATGATGACGTCATTTACCCGCATCATCGTTGTGTTTGCCATCCTGCGTCAGGCGATTGGCCTGCAGTCCACGCCCTCGAACCAGATTCTTCTGGGGCTGGCCCTGTTTCTGAGTATCTTCATCATGAAACCGGTGCTGGAGGAGGCCAATCGGGTCGCATTACAACCCTATATGCAGGAAGAGGTGACCTCCCTGGAGGCGGTGGAGCTGGCCAGCCAGCCGTTCCGGAAATTCATGCTGGAACAGACCCGCGAGAGTGACCTGGCCCTGTTCATGCGGATCTCCGACACACAGTACGATACCCCGCAGGACGTGTCCTTCTGGATACTGATGCCGGCATTCGTGACCAGTGAGCTCAAAACCGCGTTCCAGATCGGGTTTATCCTGTTCATCCCGTTCCTGATTATCGACATGGTGGTGGCCAGTGTTCTCATGGCCATGGGGATGATGATGCTGTCGCCGATCATCATCTCCCTGCCGTTCAAGATCATGCTGTTTGTGCTGGTGGACGGCTGGGCCCTGATCATGGGCACACTCGCCGCCAGTTACGGCATATAGGAGGCCTCATGACTCCGGAAACCGTTATCGACATCCTGCGCGAGGCCCTCTGGATGATTGTCCTGCTGGCCTCAGTCATCATTGGCCCCGGTCTGGTTATTGGCCTGGTGGTCAGTACCTTTCAGGCGGCAACGCAGATCAACGAACAGACCCTGAGCTTCCTGCCACGTCTGTTGGTCACGCTGATCGTTATCATCGTCTGGGGGCCCTGGATGCTGACGCAGCTGCTGGACCACGCCAACCGGCTGTTCGGCAACATTCCTTACCTGATCGGCTGACGGATGATACCGGCGGAAATCAGCGCGGACGTTATCAGCCAATGGGTCGGCCAACACCTCTGGCCTCTTTTCCGGCTGGCAAGCTTCCTGATGGTGATTCCCATTTTTGGTACCCAACTGGTGCCCGCACGGGTCCGGTTGGGGCTGGCGCTGCTGATGACCATTCTCATTGCACCGATGATTCCGCCCGTGCCTCAGGTGGAAGCCCTGAGCGCAGATGCGGTGGTGATCACGCTTCAGCAGATCCTCATTGGCGTTGGCATGGGCTTCGCGCTCACTGCGCTCTGGCAACTCTTCGTCATTGCAGGCCAGATGATCGCCATGCAGATGGGGCTGGGTTTCGCCTCCATGGTTGATCCGGCCAACGGCGTTAACGTGCCTGTGCTTTCCCAGATCTACACCATCACCATCACTCTGCTGTTCCTGGCCATGAACGGCCACCTGGTTGCCTTCGAAGTCTTTATCGAAAGCTTCCGGACCCTACCTATTGGTATGGAAGGCCTGGGCCAAGACGGTGTCTGGGAACTGGCCCACCGGATCAGCTGGATGTTTGCCTCTGCCATGCTCCTGGCGTTGCCGGCGGTTACGGCCGTGCTGATCGTCAACATCGCCTTCGGCGTTATGACCCGCGCTGCGCCCCAGATGAACATCTTCGCCCTGGGTTTCCCGATTGGCCTGATTTTTGGATTGTTTGCCATATGGGTGCTGCACGCCAATTTTCTGCC
>CAZFQI010000032.1:0-28724 GCA_964520755.1 uncultured Marinobacter sp.
GGGCGCAATTATACGGGAGTATCCTGCAGTTCGAAACTAAACCTTGGTCGTTGAGTTGGGTGCAAGCGGCTATCTGGCAGGGCCCGCCACCAAAACCCGGCAGGCTGGGGCAGGACAGGCGGGCTAATGCGGAACCTAAGGCTCAAAGCTTGATCTGCTTGGCAATGAGTTCTTTCATGATTTCGGTGGTGCCGCCACCAATCGAGAGGATCTTGGCATCCCGGTACAGACGCTCGACCACGGTTTCCCGCATATACCCCATGCCGCCGAACAGCTGCACCGCCTCCCGGGTGACTTTTTCGCAGACATCCACCGAGAAGTTCTTGGCCATGGCCACCTCCTTGATGGGGTTCTTGCCGGCTTGCATCAGGGCGGCACATCGGTAGGTGTATTCCCGGGCCACGTCGATCTGGGTGGCCATGTCTACCAGCTTGTGGCGGGTTACCTGGAAACCGACGATGTTGCGGCCGAACGCCTTGCGTTGTTGGGTGTATTCCAGCGCCGCTTCGTAGGCGAGTTGAGCGGTCATGTAGGCCATGATGGCCAGGCTGAGACGCTCGAACAGGAAGTTGCTCATGATGGCGATGAAGCCGGCATTTTCGGCGCCGATCAGGCGGTCGGCCGGGACCCGGCAGTCCTCGAAGAAAAGCTCGGCGGTATCGCTGGCCCACCAGCCCATTTTTCGCAGTTTCTTGCCGGTGGAGAATCCGGGCGTGTCCCGGTCGATCAACAGCAGGCTGATGCCGCCATGACCTTCACCACCAGTACGGACGGCGACAGTGTAGTGGTCGGCGCGCATGCCGCTTGTGATGAAGGTTTTGCTGCCGTTGACGATGAAATGGTCGCCGTCGCGGACCGCCCGGGTTTTCAGGCTGGCGACATCGGAACCACCTCCGGGTTCGGTAACCGCAAGGGCAGCAATTTTTTCGCCCCGCAGAACCGGCGGCACGATCTGTTCCCGGATTTCCTTCTTTGCCCATTTGGCGACCGGCGGCAGGCCGATATCCAGGGAGCCGAGGCCAGCCACCAGGCCGCCGGAGGTGGAGCGCATCAGCTCTTCGGAGACAGCCACTTTGAGGAAAATGTCGCCTTCCCCTATGCCGCCCAATGCTTCGGGAAAACCAATGCCCAATAAACCTGCATCCCCGGCCTTCTTGTAGAGATCCCGGGGAAATTCACCCGCTTCTTCCCAGTCGTCGATGTGCGGCAGCACGTGGGTTTCGATGAATTTGCGGGCGGTCGCGCGGACCTGCTGGTGGGTTTCGTTGAAGTAATCGGACACGGTGACGCTCCCTCTGATCGGAATCAATGCAGAGCAGTGTCGCCCAAATACTGCTACCAAGCAAGCGCTTGGTTGTTGGTGCGCCAGGCAATAAAAAAGCTGGCCCGAAAGGCCAGCTTCGACAATCGAGGAGCGCCAGGGAGGCGTTCAGACGCCTTCGCTCGAGATGCTCTTCACGCCGTCCTTGGTTCCCAGCAGCAGAAGATCCGCGCGGCGGCGTGCGAACAGGCCGTTGGTGACCACGCCCACGATGTTGTTGAGCTGCTCTTCTATCCGGATCGGTTGTGAAATATCCATATTGTGGACGTCGATAATGATATTGCCGTTGTCGGTGACAACCCCTTCCCGGTAAACCGGGTCGCCCCCCAGTTTCACGATTTCCCGGCCAACATGGCTGCGGGCCATGGGGATGACTTCCACCGGCAGCGGGAAGCCGCCAAGAATGCCGACCATCTTGGAATCATCGGCAATGCAGATAAAGGTCTTGGCGACCGCAGCCACGATCTTTTCCCGGGTCAGTGCGGCACCGCCACCCTTGATCAGTTCCAGGCGTTCGTTGGTTTCATCGGCGCCATCCACGTAGAACTCAAGCTCACTGGTGCTGTTGAGGTCGTACACCGGAATGCCGTGGCTTTTAAGGCGCTCGGCGGTGGCTTCGGAGCTGGCGACGGCGCCATCAAATTCATTTTTCAGTTCCGCGAGCATGTCGATAAAGAAGTTGGCGGTGCTCCCGGTGCCAACACCAATCACGCTCTCCCTTTCCAGGCGGGGTGCGATGTGATCAATGGCGGCTTTGGCGACGGCTTTTTTCAGTTCGTCCTGGGTCATCTGGGGCTCCGGCTACAAATCAGTTGGCTTTGAAGGGATTATAACGCCTAAGCGCCCTCTGCTTATAGACGGCTGCCGTGCAAACTTTCTACACTGTGGGCTTTTCTCAGCCAAGCATCACTCACACACCAACCAAAAGCCGGAACTGCTATGCCGCAACGCTACATCAAGAAGATTCTCGATGCGCGCGTCTATGACGTGGCCATCGAAACACCCCTGACTGAAGCCCGTAGTCTGTCCAAGCGCTTTGGCAACAATATTCTGCTCAAGCGTGAAGACCTTCAGCCGGTGTTTTCCTTCAAGATTCGCGGCGCTTATAACCGGATTGCGCAGCTTTCCGAGGAGCAGAAGGCCAAGGGTGTGATCTGTGCCTCGGCCGGCAATCATGCCCAGGGCGTTGCGCTGGCAGCCAAGAACCTGGGTATCAAGGCGGTGATCGTGATGCCCCAGACCACGCCCGAGATCAAGGTGCGTTCGGTGCGTGATCACGGTGCCAAAGTGGTTCTGAAAGGCGACGCTTTCGACGAAGCCGCAGCCCATGCCCAGGAGCTGATCCAGAAGCACGGCTATACCTACATCCCGCCCTATGACGACCCGGATGTCATTGCCGGTCAGGGAACCGTGGCCATGGAGATCATGTGGCAGTTCAGCAAGCCGATCCACGCGATCTTTATCTGCGTTGGCGGCGGCGGGCTGATTGCGGGCATGGCGGCCTACATCAAGTACCTGCGCCCGGAAATCAAGGTAATTGGCGTCGAGCCGGAGGACTCCAACTGCCTGCAGGCGGCCATGAAAGCGGGCAAGCGTGTGGTGCTGGACGAAGTGGGCATCTTTGCCGACGGCGTGGCGGTCAAGCAGATTGGCAAGTACCCCTGGGAAATCTGCAAGGATCACGTGGACGAGGTGATCACCGTGTCCACCGACGAAATCTGCGCTGCCATCAAGGATGTGTTCGAGGACACCCGCTCCATCGCCGAGCCGGCCGGTGCCCTCGGCGTGGCGGGCATCAAGAAGTACATCGAGCGTGAGAAGGTCGAGGGTGAAAACCTGATTGCCACTCTGAGCGGTGCCAACATGAATTTCGACCGCCTGCGCTACATTTCCGAGCGCACGGAAGTGGGCGAGAAGCGTGAGGCAATCCTGGCTGTGACCATTCCGGAGAAACCGGGTGCCTTCAAGACCTTTATCAACGCTCTGCACAAGCGCAGCATCACCGAGTTCAACTACCGCTACGCCGATGCCACCAACGCCACGATTTTCGTGGGCATCCAGATTGCAGCAGGCGGCCACGGCCGTGAGGATCTGGTTCAGGAGTTGCGGGAAAGCGGATACTCGGTGGTCGACCTGACCGACAGTGATCTGGCCAAACAGCACATTCGCCACATGGTGGGCGGTCATGCGCCGACCATCACCAACGAGAAAGTCTTCCAGTTCGAATTCCCGGAGCGACCGGGAGCGTTGCTGAAATTCCTGATGTCACTGGGTACCCGCTGGAACATCTCCATGTTCCATTATCGCAACCATGGCGCGGCCTACAGCCGTGTTCTGCTTGGGGCTCAGGTGGAAGATGACGAGGTTCAGGATTTCGAGAAAATGCTGGACAAGGTCGGCTTCCGCTATGAAAACATGACGGATAATGAGGCTTATCAGCTGTTTCTTGGACAGGGTAACTCCCGATCTTCCTAGCCCTTTGCTTGGGTGCTGGAACCGGGTGGGGACATCCCTTCTGAAACACGCTCCTGGCGGCACATCCCTGTGTCGCTTGGGCTCCGCCATCCATGGCTCCGCACAGTTTCAGAAGGGGTGTCCCCACCCGTTTCGCGAATTTAGAGAAAGCTTACTTAATTTTAATCTGTCAAAAATTGTAAAAGTGCAGATAGGTGTTAGTCTTTCTTCTGATTCTTGAAGTCAAGAATAGCTCACTGATTTCTCGACACTTTCAAAACTGCATTTTGAGGAACTGAAGCCATGGGCGGCAAGCCTGACATCATCAAAGCCATTGTGCTGATTTTTGCCATCGGCCTTGTGATAACTGGTTTCACATCCATCCATGCCTCCGAAGATAAAGGCGCACGAGCCGCCAATCTGGTTGGCTCCGTCCAGGTTTTGAGTCAGCCACTGAACCGGTAAATCTGCTTATCAGTAGCCACGCTGTGTAAGGGGACATCCCAAGGTTCCAAAGGCAGCTTTTTCACTTTCTGAAAATCATGGGCCAGACCAATCAGTTTCGGGGCCAGCCTTGGCCGTATCCGGCTGAACGCAAAGGTCCTGTCGTAGAACCCGCCTCCCATTCCCAGCCTTCCGCCCTGTTCGTCAAAACCTACCAATGGAAACAACACCGCATCCAGTGCCCAGGCCGGGCGCCGCAGGCCTTTGCTGAAGGCGGGCTCTGGAATGCCGAAGCGGTTGGCGGTCAGTTCTACACCATCGTAATATGGGCTGAAGACCAGTCTGCCTTCATGAATCGGATGCAGCACTGGCAGGTAGAATCGGATGCCTTTGCGGCGGGCGATGTCCAGATAAACGTGGGGATCAATTTCGCCGTCGTTGGGCAGGTAGATGGCAATGTGGCGAGCGCGATGCAGGTCGGGATTCTTCAGCAGGTTCAGGGCCAGGTACTCGGCCGCTTGTTGCTGCTGCTCGAAACTAAGCTCACGCCGATGCTTGCGCAGATGTTTGCGAAGTTGACTGCGTGAGAAGGTGTCTGGATGGGATTGAAACGGTTGAGGCTCGATAAACTGGCTCAAAATAAAGCTTCCCGGGCTGCCGTTATCGGATGTGGCCCTTGAACCCAAAGTTCAAGGTCGGTGGCCGCTGTGACATATTAGGCTTTCCCCTGTCGGGGACGTGCTCACAATGCCCTGAAGTAGCCACCTGGGTAGTGCGCATCGGCTCGAGGACGTATCCGACTATCCCGAACAGCCCAGGAAGTTAATCTCATTATACGGGCAGTGTCGGGGCCGATTGCAACACCTGTCTCAGATTCTCTGCGGAATTATCGGCCCGAGCCATCGCCGAGGGCGCCGTCCAGTTTATTGTCCATGGCCCGAAGCAGGGTGCTGGTAGCATCCGACATGGTGTCGCGCTCGAGCAGTTCGTGGGTAATGTTCAGGGCTGCCATAACGGCAATGCGCTCGGTGCCGAAAACCTTGCCGCCGGCACGGATTTCCCGCATTTTACTGTCCAGGTGCCGTGCAGCCCGCAGCAGTGCTTCCTGCTCTTCCTCGGGGCAGGCGACCAGGTATTCCTTGTCGAGGATCTTCACCTCAACTGTGGTGGATTGCTGTGCCATCAGTGATGCTCCAGGGCCCGAAGGCGGCTGATCATGGCTTCGATCTTGTGCTTCGCGTGATCGTTTTTCTGCACCAGCTGGGCCCGTTCCCGGTTCCAGTCATCCTGCAGTTCCCGCAATGTGGCGTTGTCCCGCTCAAGTTTCTGACAGCGTTCAATCAGCCTGTCCAGCTTGTCCGCTAATGCCTGTACTTCGGACTGTTCCATGACGTGCCCAGCAGTGGTTTGAGGTAGTTGAGACTAACTATAAGTGTGGACGCTAAGTCGGTCAATTTACAGGCTTGTCATTGCTATCCCTGCGTGATGCGCATCACTGATCCGCAGCCTCGCCAAACCCCAGTCGGCGACTCTGTCGCCAGGTGCCGAAAGCCGGTATCAAAGCCACTGTAAAGGCGGCCACAGGAACTGCGGCCAGCAGCGTCCACTCGGTTGCAGTCAAGGGGCGAAGCGAGATCTGCAGCCCATAGTTGGCCAATAGCCAGGGACTGGTCAGCGAGAGGCCGGCCATGCCAATGATGAGGGCCAGCACACAGGCCGCCAGGGCAAGGGCCACGCACTCAAGGATGTACAGCGAGGCGATCAGTGCCGGTGAGGCGCCGGTTGCTCGCAGCACGGCAATTTCGTGGGCCCTCTGGGCCTGCAAGGTCAGAAGAACGGCAATGAGCCCGATAAGACTGGTAATCACAACAAAACCGGTAATGCCCAGCAGCGCCCTCTCAAACTGGCCCATCAGTCGCCAGAGTTCGCTTAGCGCGACGCCCGGAAGGATGGCTGATAGCGGTTCACCGGCAAACTGGTTGATTTCCCGCTGTATCCGGAAGGTCAGCACCTGTCTTTCGATGCCAACAAACGCGGCGGTAATGGCATCGGGTGTGAAATCACGGTCTTCTGCCTGTTCCCGGGTGAGCGTTCTGCCCGGTATCGCGACCCCGGACTCCCAGCCCACATGCATGGCCTCCATGCCGTCCAGGCTGATATAAACCGCCTGGTCCACTGGCGTCCCGGTGGGGGCCAGTATGCCAGTAACGGTAAACGGAGTGTCTTCATGGTTGGAGAAACTGGTTCGCCCACCGCCATGGGACAGAACAATTTCTTCGCCCACTTGATGCGCCAGCGACCGTGCCACGCCCGCGCCCAGCACAACATCAAAGACCCCTTCAAACCACTGGCCTTCTGCCAGTTCGAGCGGCAGGTCGCGGCCGTAACGGAAATGCCGCAAAAAGTTCTCGTCGGTAGCGACCACTCGATTGCCCCGGTAGCTGTCTCCCAGGGAAATCGGAATCAGCCACTCGAGGCGGGAATCCTCTTTCAGGCTCTGATAGGTAGACCAGCGAATGTTGTTGGTGGCATCGCCAATGTGAAACACGGTGTACAGCAGCAGGTTCAACTGGCCACTGCGGGCGCCGACGATCAGGTCGGTGCCGCTGATGGTGCTGGTGAAGGACTGTTTGACCTCGGTGCGAAGGTACTGGATGCCCAGCAACAGGGAAACGCTCAGGGTGAGCGTCAGGCAGACCAGGGCCAGTACCTTTTTCCGGTGCCACAGGCTGGCCATCGCGAGTGTCAGGGCAAGGCGTGCTTTCATGTCCGGTCACCCCGCAGTTCCAGCTGATTCCCAAAATGGCGGGCCAGGGACTGGTCGTGACTGACAAACAGCACCGAGGTGTTATGCCGGTGGGCAAGATTCAGGAGGAGTTCCAGAAACCGGTCCCGGTTGTCAGCGTCCAGTGCCGATGTGGGCTCGTCCGCGAGAATCAGGCCCGGGGCGCCAATCAGTGCCCGGGCCGCTGCGATACGCTGTTGCTGGCCAATACTCAGCCTGGTGACTTTCCGCTGCCAGTGATCTTCGGGGATCGACAGGGCGGCAAGTAATCTCTCAGCCTCGTCTGCGACTGTGGGTTCGGTTCGCTTTTTGCGCAGTTCAGAAAGCCCGCAGGGCAGGGTGACGTTGGCTCGGGTGCTCAGGTAAGGCACCAGATTGAACTGCTGGAAGATAACCCCCATGTGGTCGGCCCGGAATTGGTCCCGGGCGCCGGCGCCCAATTGGTGGATGTCGGTATCCAGTATCTGGACAGAGCCAGTGTCCGGGCGAAGCATGCCTGCCAGAAGGCTGAGGAGTGTGCTTTTGCCGCTGCCGCTGGGGCCGTGCAGGAACAGATGGTCGCCACGTTTCAGAGCGATATCCGGAAAACTGAGTGGGGCTTGTACCGGGTCCCAGGAAAAACCAAGCCCGCTGACTTCAATGGCGGTTTCCGTGCTCCGGGAACTGTTTCTGGTTGAGTCTGTCTTGCTGGTCATGTTGGTTGCTGTCTGCCCGGTGTATGATGGCGGTTTGCGAATTTCAATATCAGGAGTATGTGGTCCAATGATGTTTGCCCCGGCGCGTTTGCGCTTTGCGCTGCCCTCTCTTGCCGCGCTTGTCCTGGTGCTCTTGCTCCCGACGACAGGTCGGGGCGAAACCCGGGAGATTGACTGGCTTGAATTGATGCCGGCCGAGGATCTGGCGCTGCTGGAGAATATGCCAGAGATTGAGCATGAGGGCGATGGCCCGCCGCTGTTGCCGGACGAGATCATGACCGGTCGGGTTGTGCCGGAGATGGGTGACGTGGAAGGGCGCATTCCCGGGTTCGTGGTGCCCCTGAAGACGACCCAGGACATGCGCATTCTGGAGTTCTTCCTGGTGCCCTACTACGGCGCCTGTATTCATGTGCCGCCACCGCCGCCGAATCAGATCATTCACGTCAAGTACAAGGAAGGTTTCACGCTTGAGGCCCTGTACGATCCGGTCTGGATCGAAGGCAAGCTGGTTATCGACCGCACCGAGAATGACATTGGCACGTCTTCCTACTCTATGGTCGCCACTGAGGTAGAGCCCTACGAACAATGAGCGCCGGAGAATGATGTCGGGCAGGCTATCCCGTTACTGGTTGCTGAGTTTGAAGGTGCTCTCCGCATGGCTTAGTTCCTGTGCACCCTGACCTCCGGACCAGACCCATTCAACGTCGAGGTGCTCTATCTCGGGAAAGCGCTCTGTGAGCGGTGTAGAGAGTACCTCGGAAGCATCCAGTCTGGAGCAGCTCAGGGTCTGGGTGACTTCGAAATCCGAGTGGGTGGAACCGTTCTCATCCGCATGCTTGTCCTCGTGGTCATGGGCGTGACCATGGTCGTGTCCGTGATCATCACCGCCCGCCTGATGGTGCACCACCGCATTCATGACTTTGCAGCCGGCCTCGGCGGTGTCCACCAGGGGGGTCTCACCGAGCCAGCTGGTAGTTTGGGTGACCAGCGCTTTTTGTTCCTCGGTCCGGGCACGGTGCTCGAAGCCCAGTAGGTTATAGGCTGGTGAAGTGAAAATCAGGTCAATCTGGTTTCCTTCGATGGCCAGTTGCAGCTCGGCATGACCATGCTGGTGAGCGCCGGGGTTGTCGCTGGCGAACGTGGAGCCGGCAGTCAGAATCGTCGCGGCCAGGATGGCGTTGGTTACCTTTGATAAAGTCATGGCAGTGTCTCGCGGTATTAATTGTTACGTTATAACATATTGTTCCCTCCTCGGATAAAAATCAACAGGCAGTGCCTTGGCATCGCCTGAATGCTAAAGTAGACCTTTAATTCACCAACACAGGATCCGCCTGTTTCATGTCAGAAACCGACACTTCCGGTGCCGCCCGCGCCGCCGAATTCGAGCGCTGGGCCAACGTTTTCACAGCCCACAAGGCATTCAGCCACCCATCCGAGTTGCATGGCGCTCTCTGTGGTCGCCTCGCGGCCGGATCCCGTATTGGAGAGCCGGAGTGGCTGGCAATGGTGTGTGAGCACATGGGGCTGGCTGAAGACGCGGCCGAGGAGTCTGACGATCTCGCTCCGTTCATGAACAGGGCCTACGAACAGACCCTGGAGCTCTTGAAATCGGCCGACATGAGTTTCCATCCTTTACTGCCGGATGACGATTACGCGATCGAGCAGCGGTTGGAAGCGCTGGTCTCCTGGGTTCGGGGATTTCTGGAGGGTATGGCGTTGTCTGCAGGCGAATCGCTTGGCCAGGCACCCGATGAGATCCGTGAACTGATTGAGGATATGGTGGCCATCAGTCAGTTGTCCGAAGACGAGGAAGCCGATGACGAGAGCGAGCAACAGTTGCTGGAAATCACCGAGTATATCCGGCTTGGAGCGCTCGCCGTGTTTACCGAATTCAATGCTCCCGAAGCACCGAAGTCTGAATCGCCGACCCTGCACTGACCAGGGTCCTGACTGCAGGAGAGACTATGAACTCCATGATTCCCGTTAAGGAGTTTGCCGAGCGTCGTCGCAAGCTGATGGAGCGGATGGCGCCCGACAGCATTGCCATAATTCCGGCGGCGCCGGAACGCGTCCGCAATCGCGATGTATTGCATCCTTTTCGCCAGGACAGCGATTTCCATTACCTGTCCGGTTTTGCTGAACCGGAGGCTGTGCTGGCTCTGATTCCCGGGCGCGAACATGGCGAGTCGGTCCTGTTCTGCAAGGAACGGAATCCGCAAAAAGAGCTCTGGGATGGTTTTCTCGTGGGTCCGGAAGGGGCTATTGAACGTTATGGTCTGGACGACGCGTTTCCGATCGCAGACATCGACGACATCCTGCCGGGCATGATTGAGGGACGCAGCCGGGTCTACTATCCGCTGGGTAAGGACGATCATTTCGACGCCCGGGTTATGGACTGGGTGAAGATGATACGGAGCAAGGTGCGCAGTGGCGCCCACCCACCCGGTGAATTTGTGGCCCTGGAGCATCTGCTTCACGATCTGCGGCTCTACAAGAGCGCCAATGAAATCAAGATCATGGCCAAAGCCGGTCAGATAAGCGCCGAAGCGCACTGCAGGGCCATGAAGCGGGCCCGCAAAGGCGGCTTCGAGTATAACCTCGAGGCCGAATTGATCCACACCTTTATGGAACATGGCGCCCGGTCAACGGCTTACCCTTCGATCGTGGGCGGAGGCGCGAATGGCTGCATCCTGCATTACATCGAGAACAGTGCACCACTGAAAGACGGCGATCTGGTTCTGATCGATGCCGGTTGTGAATATCAGTGCTACGCCTCTGACATTACCCGCACCTTCCCGGTCAGCGGGAAGTTCAGCAATGAGCAGCGGGCCCTCTATGAGGTGGTGCTGGCGGCGCAGTACCAGGCCATTGACGCGGTCTCACCGGAGAATCACTGGAACCGGCCCCACGAGGCGGCGCTGGAAGTGCTGACTCAGGGACTGATTGATCTGGGTCTGTTGTCGGGCACGCTGGAAGACGCCATTGCCAACGAAGCTTACAAACCCTTCTTCATGCACCGCACCGGCCATTGGCTGGGGCTGGATGTGCACGATGTGGGCGATTACAAGGTCGGTGATGCCTGGCGCCAGCTGGAACCGGGAATGGCCCTGACGGTTGAACCGGGGCTGTACATTGCGCCGGATAATACCGACGTTGATGAGAAATGGCGTGGCATCGGCATACGCATCGAAGACGATGTAGTGGTGACCAAAGACGGTTGCCGGGTTCTTTCCGATGCGGTTCCGAAAACCATTGCCGAAATCGAAGCCCTGATGGCGGACTGACACCCTGTGACCAAGCCTGATACCGATCTGATCATTGCCGGTGGTGGCCTTGCCGGAGCAACCCTGGCCCTGGCGCTGGCACGGATGGTGCCGTCGCTGAGTGTGACCGTGGTCGAGGCGTTTCCGCTCTCGCCGGATGCCCTGCCGGAAAGTTATCAGCCTAGCTACGACGCTCGCTCCACCGCCCTGGCCTGGGGTTCCCGATTAATCTTTGAAGAGCTTGGGCTATGGCCTCGGCTCGCCGAGCATGCCACGCCGATAGAACATATCCATGTGTCTGACCGGGGGCATTTCGGCGCCACTCGCTTGCATGCCGCGGAGCATGGTCAGCAGGCACTCGGTTACGTGGCGGACAATCGGTGGATGGGCCTGTGCCTGATGCGTGAGCTTCTGGATACCAGCGTCCAGTGGCGGGCACCGGCAGAAGTGACAGATATGACGCCTGTTCCCGGCGGCGTCCGGGTCCGGCTGTCGGAGGATGGCGAGGAGGCCCCGGAACTGACGGCTCGCTGCCTGGTGGTTGCAGATGGTGGTCGCTCAGGATTGCGGGAGAAGCTTGGCTTCAGGCCCGATCGCCACAGCTATGGCCAGAATGCCCTGATCGCCAATGTCTCCACCAGTGACAGCCATGGCTTCACCGCGTTTGAGCGATTCACCGATGCCGGACCCATGGCGCTTTTGCCCCATGGTTCTCCCGCGCGCGCCGGGCATCAGTCGGCACTGGTCTGGACGTTATCCGATGCGGCATTACAGGAGGTTCTTGAACTTACCGATCAGGAGAAATGTCGCTGGCTTCAGGACCGCTTTGGCTGGCGTCTGGGCCGGTTTACCCGCATCGGTACCTGTCACCATTACCCGCTGACCCTGACCACGGTGGACGAGCCGGTGCGCCCCGGGGTTGCCCTGGTAGGTAATGCCGCCCACGCGTTGCATCCGGTGGCGGGACAGGGTTTCAATCTGGCCTTGAGGGGACTCATGACTCTGGTCGAGCAGTTCCGGCTGGCGGAAGAACAGGGCAGATCCATCGGTGATCTTGAGGTCCTGAAGCGCTATCAGGCCCTGCACCGGCGGGACTGGCAACAGACGGTGCGCTTTTCCGATTCCCTGGTGCGTCTGTTTGGGCATTCGATGCTTCCCGTTACTGCTGCCCGTGATGCCGGACTGGTGGGCCTTGATCTGCTGCCGGGGGCAAAGCGCTGGTTTGCGCGCAAGGCCATGGGCCTGGGTGGTCGCCGGGCGGTGATTGACCGGCCCGGAAACCTGAATCGGGAGGCGCCAGGCCATGAGTGAGGCAAAAACCTTCGATATCCTCGTGGCCGGCGGCGGCATGATCGGATCCGCTTTGGCTCTCGGGCTTTCACGCCAGGGTTGGCATGTGGGCCTGGTCGAGGGCGCCGATCATGAAGCCCTGGTTCAGGCGCCGGAGCCCGCTGCCACGGTTGCAGATTTCGAGCCACGGGTCAGCGCCATTTCGGTCGCCAGCCAGCAGTTGCTGGAGCAGCTCGGAGTCTGGTCCGAGGTTACTGCAGGTCGACACTGCCCTTATCAGACCATGAACGTCTGGGATGGTGACGGCACAGGTCGCATACTGTTTGACGCGGCAGAGTTGCAGGCGAGGGCCCTGGGGACGATTGTCGAAAACCGTAGTATTGTGCGGGCGCTATTCAAAGCCCTGGAGCAAAGCCCGGTAGAACTGATTGACGGCGCGAGGATTACCGGCTGCCAGCGGGTGTCCGATGGCTTGACGGTTGAGCTGGAAGATGGCCGGTCGTTGTCTGCCGGATTGCTGGTGGGCTGTGACGGTGCCAATTCCCGTCTTCGGCAATGGGTGGGCCTGCCAACTCGCGAGTGGGACTACGACCAGCAGGCCATTGTGTGTACGGTGCAAACCAGCCAGAGCCATCGCTTTACCGCCTGGCAACGGTTTTCAACAACCGGTCCACTGGCATTCCTGCCCTTGTTGCCCGAGTCCGGCAGTGAGCATTTCTGTTCCATTGTCTGGTCCCAGGATACCGGGGAAGCCAGGCGCCTGATGGCTCTGGGCGACCGCGAATTTGCTGCGGAGCTGGAACGTGCCATTGAGCGCGAGCTGGGGGCGGTTGAAGAGGTTTCCAGTCGGTTTGCTTTCCCGCTTCGCCAGCGCCATGCCAAGGACTATGTTGCCCCTGGCTTTGCCCTGGTGGGAGATGCAGCGCACACGATTCACCCGCTAGCCGGGCAGGGCGCCAATCTGGGCTACGGCGATGTCCTTGCCCTGCTGGACGAGCTGTCGGGCGCGCGCAGGGCCGGTTTGTCACCGGCCAATAACCTGATTCTGCAACGCTACCAGCGACGTCGCAAAGGCGAGAATCTCACCATGATGGCGGCGATGGAAGGCTTCAAGCAGTTGTTTGGCCGTGATGAGCTGCCGATTCGCTGGCTCCGGAACACCGGCCTGCGTTGGTTCAATCAGCTAGGGCCGATCAAGAACCGAATTGCTGCGGAGGCCATGGGCCTGAATTCATGAGCTCCGCTATCAGAGACAGGCGTCGAATAGCCGGCTGACCAGAACCGGAACCGCGGTTTCCATTCGCAGGATGCGGGGGCCCAGATGGACGCTCTGGCATCCGGCTTCCTCCAGTTTTTCAACTTCGTAGGGGATAAACCCCCCTTCCGGGCCGATGCACAGAAGTGATGGGCGGTTCAGGTGCACCGGGCAGGGCGTGCTGGTTCCGGGGTGAGCGACCAGCGCTTGCTTTCCCTTGATAAGAGCTGGCAACTCGTCCTCAACAAAGGGTTTGAAGAGCTTGCGAATCTGCACCCGTGGCATCAGGGTGTCTTTCGCCTGCTCCAGTCCGAGCGCAAGGTTCTCCCGGAGCCGCTCATCTGAAAGCCATGGTGTCTGCCAGAAGCTCTTCTCCACCTTGTAGCTGTTGATCAACCAGAGGTCTTTCACACCCAGTGCAGCGCAGGTTTGCAGGATACGGCGGAACATCTTCGGCCGGGGCATGGCCAGGATCAGGGTGAGCGGGAGTGGTTCGGGTGGAGCCTGATTCAGGGTTACCCGGAGTTCCGCCTCGGTATCGGTAAGTCGGACTACCTCTCCGGTTCCCATTTGGCCATCCGCCTGGCCTACGGGCACAATGTCGCCAGAAACCGCTTTGATCACGGACTGCAGGTGAGCCAGGCGTCGGCCACGCAGGACGGCTCGGTCAGGCGCTACGAAATCCTCGTCAAACAGTAACGCCAGATTCATTCGCCGGCGGGCTCATCGCTGTCCGGGTCTGCGACTTCCCGTTTCGCCAGCCGTCCGAACAGGATGCCGATCTCGAACAGGATCCACATGGGCACCGCCAGCAGGGTCTGGGAAATAATGTCAGGCGGCGTCAGCAGCATGCCGATGATAAAGCAGCCAACCACCACATAGGGTCGCTTGGCCGCGAGATCCGCCGGCGTGGTGGCGCCGGTCAGGATCAACAGCACGGTGGCGATCGGAATCTCAAAGGCCACACCGAAGGCAAAGAACATCTTGAGCACGAAATTGAGGTAGCTGGTGATGTCCGGTAATTCGACGATGCCTTCCGGCCCTATCGCGGTAAAGAAGCCGAACACGAGCGGGAAAACCACGTAATAGGCGAATGCCGCGCCCGCGTAGAACAGGATGACCGAGGTAAACAGCAGCGGAAAGGCCAGGCGTTTCTCGTGGGCGTAGAGGCCCGGCGCAATGAAGCTCCAGAGCTGGTAGAGAATGATCGGAATAGCGGCGAACACGGCCAGCACCAGGGCCAGCTTCAGCGGAGCGAAGAAGGGCGAGGTGACATCCGTTGCGATCATGGTCTGGCCAACGGGCAACAGGGAGCGGATGGGTTCAGACAGCCAAAGGTATAGCTCGTTGGCAAACGGATAAATGGCAGCGAAGCAGATTAGCACTGCCAGGACCATTTTCAGCAGGCGATTGCGCAGCTCGAGCAGATGCTCGATCAGTGGCATTTCCTGCTGTTCCGGAGGCAGCTGGTTGCCGTCGGGTTTTGCATTCATGAACGGTTATCCGGCGGACTTTGCGGGGTTTCGTTTTTGGGTTGTTCGTTCCCGGCAGAGCCTGTGTCGGGCGTCTGCTGGGCGTCACTGGTATCAGCCTGATCCTGTGCCGGAGCCTCGGAGGCCTTTGTCTGGCCGGACACACGCCGTGTCGCCGGTGCTGGCTTTGGCTTTTGGGTCTCGTTCTCAGGCAGGATCATATGCTCGTATTTTTTAGCCTCGTCCAGGGCGCCGCGCACGGTTTTCTGTACGTCGTCCAGGCCAACATCCCCCGCCTTGCGAAGCTCCTCACGGAGCTCATCAGCTTTCAGCTGCCGGTCCAGTTCCGAGGTGAACTGGCTGACCATTCGCCGAGCACCACCCACCCAGCGACCCGCGGCACGGGCAGCCGTGGGCAGACGCTCGGGGCCGAGTACCAACAGCGCGATGACGCCGCAGATCAGCAGCTCAAGAAAGCCGATATCGAACATTCAGCCTGGTCTCAGCTGTGGGACTTGTCCCGGGGCTTGTCTTCGGCCGCAGCCTGTTGTTGCGGCTGCTCCTCTTCCTTGCCTTCCAGGGAATCCTGGTTCTCGGCCTTGGAGTCCTCATCGCTCATGGACTTCTTGAAGCCGCGAATGGCGCCGCCGAGGTCGCTACCAATGTTGCGGAGTTTTTTGGTTCCGAACAACAGAATGACAATGCCGAGTACGATAAGTAATTGCCAGATGCTGATACCCATTACGGGGTCCTCGTTTTAATGTTTCTGTTCAATGACATTGTACGTTACCAGAACGGTTACGCGGAAACCCCTTTGGAGGTACTACCGCTCACTTGTCCCGCGACGCTTTTTCTTCCAGGCCTGACAGGTCGAATCGGCTGGCCAGCTCATCCAGAATGTCTTTCGGGCCAAGGCCAAGTCTCGACAGCATCACCATGCTGTGAAACCAGAGGTCGGCGGTTTCATAAACCACGTCCCGGGTTTCACCGGAGTGTTCTGCGTCCTTGGCGGCCAGCAGGGTTTCCGTGCACTCTTCCCCGACCTTTTCCAGAATCTTGTTCAGACCCTTGGCGTGGAGACTGGCTACATAGGATGTTTCCGGGTCTGCTTCCTTCCGGGCTTCCAGAACCTGTGCCAGGTTTTCCAGTACATCGCTCACTGTCCGTGCTCCTCAGTTGCTGCCGTAGCCTCAGTTGCTGCCGTAGATAGTGCCGGGATCCTTGATCACCGGGTCTACACTGACCCATTGACCGTCTTTCAGGGTCCGGTAGAAGCAGCTGCGTCTGCCAGTATGGCAGGCGATACCGCCTTTTTGTTCCACTTTCAGCAGGATGACGTCCTCGTCGCAGTCCAGTCTGATGTCGCGGATTACCTGCTCGTGACCAGAGGTTTCCCCCTTGCGCCAGAGCTTGCCCCGAGAGCGGGACCAGTATATGGCGTGGCCCTCTTCGGCAGTCAGCCTGAGGGACTCGCGGTTCATCCAGGCCATCATCAGAATGTCGCCGGTGTCTGCGTCCTGGGCAATGGCCGGCACCAGGCCGTCCTCTGTCCAGCGTATGGCATCCAGCCAGTCAGGGTTATCGACGTTATCCGAGCTGTTTTGCATTTTTGTGAATCCTGAAATCTTTATCGGTTATCGGCTGCCCCGAAGCATCAGCCCGCCAGCAATGGCAAACAGGGCCCAGCTCCAGGTCGGCACGCTTTCAATCCACTGCTGGCTGTCAGGCTGGGTGCCCAAAACACCCCCGGCAATCAGCAGTGCCGCCAGTGTAGTCCGCCGCCACCGCCGTTCGGTGCGGGTCTGCTGTTCGCGGAGCAACTCCAGTGTAGCCCGGTTCTGGGGCTCGGTGGGCCCGGCCTGCCGAAGCTGAAGTAGGGCATCGTGCACCAGTTGAGGCATTTCCGGCGACTGTTCCAGCCAGGAGGGGAGGTGGGATTGCAGCGACTTGATCAGTCCCGAGGGGCCAATCCGCTTGCGCATCCAGGTCTCAAGGTAGGGTTGGGCGGTGCTCCACAGATCCAGATCCGGGTACAGCTGGCGGCCCAGGCCTTCCACGTTGAGCAGGGTTTTCTGCAACAGGACGAGCTGGGGCTGCACTTCCATGTTGAACCGCCTGGCCGTCTGGAACAGTCTCAACAGGAAATGACCAAATGAGATGTCCTTCAACGGCTTCTCGAATATGGGCTCGCAAACAGTACGTATGGCCGCCTCAAACTGGTTCACTGGCGTATCGGGTGGTACCCAGCCGGACTGAATGTGCAGCTGCGCAACCTGCCGATAATCCCGGCGGAAAAAGGCGAGCAGGTTGCGGGCAAGGTAGCTCTGGTCGTCCGGTGCCAGGGTGCCGACAATGCCGAAATCGATCGCGATATACCGGGGATCCGCCGGGTTCGAGGTGTCCACGAAGATGTTGCCCGGATGCATGTCGGCGTGGAAGAAGCTGTCCCGGAATACCTGGGTAAAGAAGATCTCCACGCCTTTTTCGGCCAGCACTTTCATGTCGACACCGGCGGACTTCAGTGCAGCGGTATCGGCAATGGGAATGCCGTGGATACGCTCCATCACCAGCACGGATTTGCGGGTGTAGTCCCAGTCGATAAACGGAATGTAGATCAGCGATGAGTTCTCGAAATTCCGGCGCAACTGGCTCGCATTCGCGGCTTCGCGCTGCAGGTCCAACTCATCGTGAATGGTGGAATCGTAGTCGGCGACCACCTCCACCGGATGCAGGCGCTTGCCCTCGGACCAGTATTTTTCCAACAGGCCAGCCATCATGTACATCAGAGCCAGGTCCTGGCGGATTACCCTCTCGATGCCGGGGCGCAGGACTTTCACCACCACCCTCTGGCCGTTGAGCAGGGTGGCCGCGTGCACCTGGGCAACCGACGCGGAAGCCAGCGGGTCCGGGCTGAACTCAGCAAAAAGCTCCGAGACCGGGGCCCCCAGAGAGGTCTCGATAATGCCCCGCGCTTCATCGCTCGGAAACGGCGGTACCCGGTCCTGAAGGTTTTTCAGGGATTCGGCCATGTCATCAGGCAGCAGATCCCGTCGGGTGGAGAGTATCTGGCCGAACTTCACGAATACCGGGCCCAACTCTTCCAGTGCCAATCGCAGGCGATCGCCCCGGTCAAGCTTGGGTTTGGGGAACAGGTGCCAGGGAGCCAGGAGGAAAAACACCTTCAGGGGCGCAGGCAGTTCTGCGATTGGCAGGAACGTGTCCAGCCGATAGCGGCAGAATACCCAGGCAATTCGAAACAGGCGTTGCAGGCGGGTCACAGGTTCTCCGGTTCGTCAGTCTTGCCGCGGTTTTCAACCAGGTTCAGCCGGGCTTCCAGTCTTTCGGTGCGAAGGTTCAAATCGTCAATGTCCTCGAACGTTGCTTCCAGTTCCCGTCGCCCGGGCAGGGCACGACTTTCTTCGTGCACATACTCCTCGATATTGGCGTTCAGGGACTGAAAAGCCTGACGGCTCCACCGAATAGCGCCGCGAATGCGCTGACCCAGGAAGTGTGCGGGCACATCACCGATATGCTGGGCCATGGCGGCTTCCCAGTCCGGCTCAAGCTGGTTCAGGGCGCGCTGCAGTTGGTGGGCCAGTGCCGTGTCTCCGGTCGCCTCGAGGCGGCCATCGGCAAAGACCCGGTCATCACCGGTGGCCAGTGCCGCAAAGGCGACCGGTTTGCCGGTAATCTCCAGGGCAGGCCGGTCGACCGGTTGGCTGCCAACTCGAACGCGATTTCCGGCGCGGTCCAGTGTGTAGGTCAGCGGGAAAGGATCGGTGATATTGAACTGCACCGGGCCCGCCAGTGCTTCCATCAAGGCATGATGCCCCGCCGGATCCAGTTCCAGCGCCCGGTTAAGGGCGCTTTCCAGGATCGCGGAGACAGCGGAAAGCAGGGTGGGGCCGGGAAACATCAGGGCTTGATTCCCACATGCAGGGCAACAATGCCGCCGGTCATGTTGTAGTACTTGCAGTTCACCAGGCCGGCGTTTTCCATCATGCCCTTGAGGGTGTCCTGGTCCGGATGCATCCGGATGGATTCGGCCAGGTACTTGTAGCTTTCGCTGTCGCCGGCGATAAGCTGGCCCATCAATGGCAGAGCGGAAAACGAGTAGGTGTCGTAGGCCTTGCTCAGCAAAGGATTGGTTGGCTTGGAGAATTCCAGGATCATCAGTTTGCCACCCGGCTTGAGAACCCGGGCCATGTCGCGCAGGGCCTGATCTTTATCGGTAACATTGCGCAGGCCGAAGGCGATGGAAACCGCATTGAAGTTGTTGTCCGGGAACGGCAAGTGCTCGGCGTCTGCCTGCACGTATTCGATGTTGCCGGCATAGCCGCGGTCCGTCAGCCGGCTGCGGCCCACCTGCAGCATGGAGGCATTGATGTCGGCCAGCACCACCTTGCCGGACGGACCGACGAGGTCTGAAAACTTCATGGTGAGGTCGCCAGTGCCGCCGGCAATGTCCAGTACCTGGTGGCCGGGACGCACGCCGGAAAGCTCAATGGTGAAGCGCTTCCAGAGCCGGTGGATCCCCATGGACATCAGGTCGTTCATGAGGTCGTATTTGCCCGCCACACTGTGGAATACCTCGGCCACCTGGCTCGCCTTCTGGCTTTTTGGCACATTGCGAAAGCCAAAGTGGGTGACGTCATCCTGGCCGTTATTGTTTGCGGCCTGGTTGGCTGGCGTTTGCTGCTCGCTCATGGGAGATGTCCTGTCAGAATCTGAACCCCGTATTCTAACCGCTGACGGGGTTGCTACAAGGGTGGCGGTGAGTTAAATAGCGCCCTAAACTGTAAATTCGTCCAAATCCGAGAGAAAACGTTTTCATGTCCGTCATTGATGTACACCGCCCGCATACCCTGGATAAAGAACACGCGAGAGAGGCTGCCGAAACCCTGGCCAAAGACCTGTCCAGCCAATTCGACGTGCATTACCAGTGGGAAGGCGATCACCTGAAATTCAAGCGCAGCGGCGTCAAGGGGCACCTGAACATTACCCCGACGGACCTGCACATTCATCTGGAACTGGGCATGATGTTGCGGCCCTTCAAATCCCGGATCGAGCAGGAAATCCACTCCCAGCTGGACCAGATTATCAAGGCCTGAGCCAATAGTTCCCCGTGACTCAGAGGCTTTCAGGCAGCCTGAACGGGTGCGGGTGATGGTTGAGTATATTGCGCATCACTTTCTGTTCCCTGGAAACCAGCCGGTCGATCAGCAACTCTACATCGTCCATCTTCCGGAAGGCGGAGTAACCCCGGTGCAGGAAGCTGTGCAGATCCGTCAGGTCGGCCATTTCCGCCGGGCCCCGGGTCATCGACAACAGCCATCCAAGGGTGCGGTTGCGGACATAGCGATCAAGCTGCTGGCCCACGTCAGCCACCAGGGTGATCTGCTTCTCCCTCTGATCCAGCTGTCGGCTTTCCCGGAAGGCGACACAGTAGTCCTCAGTGGTTATTGCGTCGGCGGGCACGCCCTGCTGGTGGAACAGCTCGGCGAGCTCAAGATCCAGCCGCTGGGTGATCAGGTTCAGCTCCACCAGACCAGCGAACGTGTCCAGCAGATTATCCGGCAGCCACTTCACCATCTTGGGAAAAACGCGGTCGATATTGTCGTCCCGGTGGGTCATTCCGGCCGGCGCGTACAGATCGGTCAGCAGGAACTCCAGGCCGTGATGGTAGCCGGGGTGATGGTAGAGGTCTTCGTGGGTCGCCTTCAGCCGCTCCGCCTGCCAGTCAGCAACGTGAAAAGCGTTTTCCAATAATGGATGCTCGGCCTTCAGGTGCCGAAAATCATGGTAGTCCAGCAGCAGTTGTTGCAGCCGGCGAGCGCTTTCGGTGCGGGCTTCGGTAGCGACGAGGCGCTCACGGTACATGGGCGATGGCTCCACTAAACCTGAGGAAAAGAGCGTAGTTTAGCGGAGCTGCTGCGGTCTTGCAGCAGGGCAATGCCCGGGCGCTAGCCCTGTGCGGCCGCGGGCAGCGTTTCGAAACCCGGAACCCATTCCTTGCTGTCGAGGGTGATGAAGTGGCTCGGCGCCTCGGTTTCCACGATTCGCATAGTGGTCGGGCTTTGGCGGGCACTGGCAAGCATGGAGGAGCGATCCAGAATACGGTCGACCGCCGGAATCAGGAAGGTGCCGTGACGTACATGGCTGTAGACGCTGGTGTCTGTCCGTGCCATCCAGTCCATGATGTTCTCAATGTTACGAACAATGGTCAGATGATCCTTGGTGGCGGAAAACAGTTTGCTCAGCAGTTGCTTCTTGCGCGGGTTCATCTTGCCAAAGAAGGTCTGGCCGTAGGCGGACGACGGAGCGCTGTTGATCAGGCGTATCAGCCAGGGCCACATGCCGTGGCTTACAGGTTCCAGAATGGTGGTCACCAGCGCCGAAAGCCTGCCGTTGGGGAGCACGGGTGCTTCCAGTACCACTTCCACGTCGTCATACAGTTCTGGCCATTGCTTGATGGCCTCCAGGATCACCGCCCCGCCACGGGAATGACCATGAACCCGAATGTTGTCGGTGGTGGGCAGGTTGGAAAGCGCCTGGTTGAGAATGCAGGCGTCGTATTCGATGGTGCCTTCCAGGTGCTTGATCGGCACTTCCCAGTCCGGGGTCTCCGGGGTCACGCCGTTCACCGGGATGTGGTAATTGCTACAGGTGAGCAGGATCAATTCGGTGGTGGGCGCTTCATAGGCCTGGGTGAAGTAGCAGTGGTTCTCCAGAAAGCCGTGCACGCCGACAACGGTCTGCTCGGCCTTGCCGCTGTGGTTGCGAACCGACACAGCGCCTTTGCCAACGCGATACACCCGCCCGGAGAACATTTCCGAGTAGGCGCTCTCAATCGGTTTTATCAGTTTGCGAACGTGGCTCGCTTTCATAACTGCTCTCCCGTCCAGCACGGCAATGACCTGTTATTGGAATTAGGGTGTGCTGGTAAGCCTTTTGTACCCTGATCACCTCGCTGTGTTACTGGCCCTGGATAAAGAATTTTTGATCTCTCAGGGTCAATCGATCACGGATCGACAGCGAGTAATAACCATTGCACTACGGCTTATAACCAGTATAGGACTGAACAGTTACTCACGTGTAATTTTTTGTAACAGCGTGCGCTGGTGCCTCATGTGGAGCCGGAAGGGCTTGTCTGGCACAATGCGGAGTTCGGTTTTTACTTACCTCCACCACTTTTCCAGGGACGTTCGGGTTTGAGTCACGAACAATCGCATCTCCTGCTACCTGCGGATTCGGCCTGGCTGGCCCTGGAACGCCCGGAAAACCCCATGACCATCACCGTGATGCTGCGGGTTGATGGCCTCACCGCGCCCCGTTTCCGAGAGTTCCTCCGGGTGTATTGGATGGCCTGGGAGCGTTTCCGGTACATGCCGGTCAAGCGCTCGCCCGCCTGGTGGTGGGAGCAGGACCCGATGTTTGATGTCCGCCACCACCTTGATGTGGTGGTAGACCGCTTCACTCCGGAAAGCCTGCAGGAGTGGGTGTCGGTGCGCCTGAACCAGCCTCTGCCCATGTATCGCCCACGCTGGAAATTCTGGTTGGCGCCCAATGCAGAGGGTGGGGCGGTCTTGTTACTGCGGATTCACCACTGTTACGCCGATGGCCTGTCCCTGCTGGGCATTTTTGAACGCCTCTGCCCACCTTCGCCCCAGCAGTATCCGGCCATATACGGCGCACCTGAAACCGCAGAGCTGTCACGCTGGACCGCCGCGGCAAAGGTCTGGCTCGGGCAGCTAATGACTCCCGGAGAGACGGCAGCAGAGGCCCATGGCCTTGCAGGAGTGGACGAATCGGATGGCAACCAGTGGCAGGATGCCGGCCGGCTGCTGGAGCGGGTTGCCCAGAAAAGTCTCAAGCTGGTGCATGAGTTTTCGGAATTTCTGGTGGAGCCGGAGGATTCAGACACCGATCTCCGGCGCCCCCTGCTGGGGCGACGGCACTGTCGCTGGTCTGAACCGGTGCCCCTGGAGCGCTTTCGGAACATTGCCCGAGTCGCCAATGTGACGATCAACGATGTGTTGCTGAGCTGTGTGGCAGCGGCTGTGCGAACCCGCCTGGGCATTGAGGGCGAGGACCTGGACGAAGCAGTACTCCATGCCGCCGTGCCCGTCGATATCCGCAGCCGTTTGCCCGACGAGCTGAAACCGGCCCCCGGCGCCCTGGGTAACTATTTCGGCACCGTGTTTGTACCTCTGCCGGTGGATGGCGAAAGCCCTCTCGAGCGTCTGTATCGCATCAAGCATGAAACCCGCCGCCTGAAGAAAAGCTGGCAACCCGGCATTGCCTGGGGGCTGGCGGCCAGTGCCACGGTCGTTCCGGAGCCCTGGCGGGAGCCTCTGGCCGATGTGTTCTATCGCAAGGCCAGTGCCGTGGTGTCCAACGTGCCTGGCACCCCAGAGCCCCGATATATTGCCGGTTGCCGGATTACCGAGCAGATGTTCTGGGTGCCCCAGGCCGGGGATATCGGTCTGGGTATCAGCATTGTCAGCTACGCTGGCCAGGTGCAGTTTGGCGTTGTTGCCGATGAGGCGGTGATGGCCGATCCCGAAGACTTCCTCAACGACTGCCTGCAGGAACTGGCCCAGTTCCCGGGCGACTAATCCGCCGGGTCGTACTCCCAAAGTTTCAATTCAAAAGCCTCCCAAATGAGCAGAAAACCTGCTCCCTGGAAGCATTTTCCCCCTCCCTCGCATCACCGACCATGGAATTCAGGCGACAGACCGCGCCTGGGGCGTCCGGATAACCCGGACCTCCGATCCCAGATTTCCAAAAACAACCGGGGGAACTATGAAAAACAATAACGTCAGAAAGTCAGGGTTAGCCATTGCCATGGCAGTAGCCATGGGTGCCAGCACAGGGGCCGGCGCCGCTGTCGAACTGTATAACCAGGACGGCACCAGCTTTTCCGTGGATGGTTACTTCAATGCTTTCTATGTAAACCGTGACGACAAGCAGAACGACGTTCGGGATTCCCGCATCAAGATGGGCTTCCTGCCAAACACCATCGGCTTCAATTTCAGCAAAGAGATGGGTGACCTGACCCTGGGCGGACGTTCTTCGTTCTGGACCACCATCAATGACAGCCTCGACGCGCCCACCGACACCGCGATCGATGTGCGGCAGTTCTATGCCACGGTGGACGGCGATTTCGGCCAGGTTCTGATCGGTAAGGATTTTGGCCTGTATGCACGCTCCAACATCTTCCTGGACGAGATCCTGATGGGGTTTGGCTCTCCGGGCCTGGCGTCCGGCGGCGTATCTTTCGGCAACATTCGCACAGGCTATCCCTATCCGACACCCTCAGCCCAGATCACCTATCGCTCGCCAGACATGAGTGGTTTGAACGTAGCACTGGGTATACTTGATCCGGCTGACACAGTGACCGGCGCCGGTGACGAAAACTCCGCACCCCGTTTTGAGTCAGAAGTGACCTATAACGCCAACCTGAATGATATCGCGCTGACCGGCTGGGTGAACGGTCGCTATCAGTCGGCTGAAAACGGCACGACCACTATTGACAGTACAGGCCTTGGGTACGGTGTGAAGGCCTCGGTCGCCGGCTTTACCTTGGCTGCTTCCGGCTTTACCTCCAAAGGTGATAACCCGATTCTGATTGTGAATGGCCCGCTGACTGAAGACGATGCCGATGGCTTCCTTGTCCAGGGCTCTTACGCTTTTGGTGCCAACAGAATCGTTCTGTCCTATGGCGAGACGGACGCTGAAATTCTAAATCTGGAAACGGAAAACACAACGCTTGGGTTCTTCCATGATGTAAACAGCAACTTCAAGCTGGTTGCCGAGTACAACATGTACGAAGACAACAACCGCACCACCGGTGCAACCACCACTGAGGCGGACACCATCGCCCTTGGCGCCATTGTGATGTTCTAAGCACTACGTGGCTTTGCGGGTGGCGGGAGGCCCCTCGCAGCGCCGGTTTGTCTAAGACTAAAGTGCCGGTTTGCCTGAATGGAAACCGGCAGCGCCATCAGGCATTGATTCAGGAGGCAGTTTAATCAATGGCTTACGATCATTTTGGCGCGCCTATTAAAAGCACTGAAGTCGCATTGGCTGCGTTTGCGGATGCCGTAGAATCGGTGAAAAGTCATCCGTTTTCGGGAACCGCGTTTATGAAGCCAGCGACGACCCTGCCTGCGGTCCGGGTAGCGAGCTCCAGCGTTCGCGATCCAATGTTGGCCGCCACCAATCTCGCCAGCCAGCTTAGCCATGAGCACCTGGGTTGTGTGCTGTTTTTCTGTTCCGCGGAATACGATCTGGGACGGCTCGGCAGTGCCCTTGAACACAGTTTCCAGGGCGTGCGCGTTTGCGGCTGCACCTCCGCCGGAGAGATAACGCCGGACGGCTACGGCCGTGGATGCATTACCGCCATCGGCTTTGACCGCCGATATTTCGCCATCGACTGCGCGCTGATCCGGGAGCTGGACCGATTCACCCTGCAAGACGCCCAGGGCGTGATCGATGGCCTGCTTTCTACCTGCCGCGATGCCAAACTGGCGCCGGTCAAGGGCAACACGTTTGCCATCACGCTTCTGGACGGCCTGTCGAGCCGTGAAGAGCTGGTGCTGGCAACTCTCAATTCCGCACTGGGTACGATTCCCCAGTTCGGCGGCTCCGCCGGCGACGATGAGCGCCTGGCCAACACCCATGTGTTCTACGATGGCCAGTTCCATACAGGAGCCGCCACGGTGTTGCTGGTGAACACACCGCTGGATTTCCGGGTGTTTTCCACGCACCACATGGTTGAGCGCAGTGAAAAGCTGGTGGTGACGGACGCCTGCGCGGAAAGCCGCACGGTGTTCGAGCTTAATGCAGAGCCGGCGGCCGATGCCTATGCCCGAGCCGTTGGCGTGGATGTCGAAGCACTGGATCGCAAGGTGTTCGCGCTTCGGCCCATGGGGGTGAAAATCGGCGGTCACTATTTTGTCCGCTCGGTGCAGCGGGTGAATCCGGACAAGAGCCTGACCTTCTACTGTGCGGTGGAAACGGGAATCGTGATGACGGCAATGGCGCCGGAATCCCTGCTGGACAGCGTTCGCACCCAGATCGAGGCGGCAGAGCAGGCTGTGGGGCCGCCCCTGGTTACGATTGGCTGCGATTGTTTTCTGCGGAGGCTGGAGGCTGAGTTGACCGGGGAAGTGGAAGCGGTCTCGGAGTTCCTCCGCCACCACAAGGTGATTGGCTTCAATACCTACGGCGAGCAGTTCGACGGTATGCATATCAACCAGACGTTTACGGGGGTGGTCATTGGCCAGCCTGATGTCCGTTCCGGACAAGATTGAAACCCCCGTTGAAGACGAGCGGGACCGGCGAATTGCCGAGCTTGAGGCGGAGAACGAGCGCCTGAGGCGGATTCGCGATGCCCTGATTGTTCGGGTCGAGTCCGGTTCTGCCCACAAGCCGGAGCCGTACGCGGCCTTCGAGCACTCGGTGGTGCTTGCCGAGCAGGTTCGGGAGCGAACCGAGGCGCTGAACCAGGCCATGGAGCAGCTCAAGGGCAGCAACAAGGCCCTGAACCGGGCCCGGGAAGAAGCGGAGACCACGCGCCAGCGGCTGAGCGATGCCATCGAGAGCATTGCTGACGGCTTCGTGCTGTTCGATAACCAGCATTGCCTGATTCAGAGCAACAGCCGGTTCCGGAGTTACTGGCGTCATGCCGGTGTTGATGCGCCGGGCCAGGGCACCCGTATTGCAGAGGTTAAACGCCAGGCGGTGGCCTGCGGTCTCGTTCTTGAAGAACACAGCCATCCGGACTCGGAAGGCGTGGTGTTCTTGCTGGCCAACGGCCGCTGGGTTCAGGTTACTGAGAGGCCGACTCGTGAGGGCGGGCTGGTCGTGCTCTACTCCGACATCACGGATGTAAAGAACAGCGAAATGGCCCGGCGGATCAAGGCGCTGGAAGAGAGCGAGCGCTGGATCCGTGTGGTGACCGACCATGTTCCCGCGTTGATTGCCTACATCGGGGCCGATATGACCATCCAGTTCTGCAACAAGGTCTACGAGTCCTGGTACGGCCGCAAAGGCGAATCGCCCCTTGGCAAACGTCTTAACGAGGTGCATTCGCCGGAGTTCTACCAGCGCTTGCTTCCCCAGATTCTCGATGTCATGGACGGCCATAATGTGACCTTCGAATTCGAGGAGACCGGGGAGCAGGGTGAAGTGCGCCACATGCTTCGCTCCTATGTGCCGAACTTCGACGAACAGGGCGATATCATCGGTTTCTTCGTGCTGATCCGCGACATCACCGACCGACGCAAGACCGCCCTGGCCCTGGAGCAGGCCTATGACAATCTGGAACGACGGGTCAAGGAACGCACGGCGGCGCTGACCGGCCTGAACAATCAGCTGCGCCAGGAAATCACCGAGCGGGCTGCCGTAGAGGCCCGGCTTCGGGATGCCAAGCTGGAGGCCGAGAGGGCCAATCTCTCGAAAACCAAGTTCCTCGCTGCGGTCAGCCACGACTTGCTGCAACCTCTGAATGCCGCACGGTTGTTTACCAGTGCCCTGCTGGAACAGTCCTTCGGGCCCAAGGCGGAAGGCCTGGTTCGGTCGGTCAGCACGTCCCTGGACGATGTCGAGAACCTTTTGGGCACCCTGGTGGATATTTCCAAGCTCGATGCCGGCGTGATCAAGCCGGATGTCACCGCCTTTGATTTGCGGGACCTGCTCAACAACATCGCCCGGGAATTTCGGCAGATGGCCATGGCCGAGGGGCTGCGACTGGACTTTATTGCCAGCTCCGCGATTGTGGAGTCGGATTCCCAGTTGCTGGCGCGAATTCTCCGGAATTTCCTGACCAACGCCATCCGCTACACCGGCAACGGCCGGATCCTGCTTGGCGTTCGTCGACAAAAGGATCATGTGCTGTTGCAGGTGTGGGATACCGGCCCGGGTATTCCCGAGGACAAACTCACCGAGATCTTCCAGGAATTCAAACGCATCCGGCCGGCCGGCTCACAACCCGATAAAGGCCTGGGTCTTGGCCTTGCCATCGTGGACAAAATATCCCGCATGCTTGGGCACGAGGTGACGGTGAATTCCATCGAGGGCAGGGGGTCAGTCTTCAGCGTCCGGGTCCCGGTCGGCAAATTGAAGCCCCGGCAACCGGCGGCCGACCAGAATCGAGCTGTGTCTTTCGATAGCGGTCTTGGCGGTGCCCGAATCTGGGTGATCGACAATGACCAGTCTATCTGCCAGGGCATGAAAACCCTGCTTGAGGGTTGGGATTGCCAGGTGGTGACGGCGGTGTCCCTTGAGGATCTCGAGCGTCAGCTGGATCCGGCTACCAGTGCAGTGGACCTGATCCTGGCGGACTATCACCTGGATAACGACGAAAACGGCGTGGATGTTGTGGCGGAGATCAACGGCCGCCGGAGATGCCCGGCGCCGGTGGTGATGATTACCGCCAACTACACCAACGAGCTAAAGCAGCATATCCGCGAGCTTGGGCATCTGCTGATGAACAAGCCGGTGAAGCCCCTGAAGCTGCGCAGTGCGCTGAGTCACCTTTTGAGAACCTGAGCTTGCGGGCAGATGTCGGGTTACGGCTTCGCCTAACCCGACCTGCGGGGGGATTGTGAAATCTTGGGATCGCGGGCTAATTGCTGTCGGATTACGGCTTCGCCTAATCCGACCTACGGGGGAATGTATGCTTGAAAGGTAGGTCGGATTAGGCGAAGCCGTAATCCGACAAACACACTACCTTACCG
>CAZFQI010000032.1:28824-33081 GCA_964520755.1 uncultured Marinobacter sp.
GAAAGGTAGGTCGGATTAGGCGAAGCCGTAATCCGACAAACACACTACCTTACCGCTTCAAATACTGACTGAAATCCACATCACTGGCGGACAGAATCGCCTGCACCCGGTTGTGAACCCCCAGCTTGCGAAGGATCGCAGACACATGGGCCTTCACCGTGGTCTCGGCAATGTTCAGGTTATAGGCGATCTGCTTGTTGGATTCGCCCTTGGACATGCGTTCGAGCACCAGCAGCTGCCGGCGGGTCAGGCTGTTTAAAAGCTCCGGTGAAATCGGGTTGTCTTCATTACGACTGCGCCGGGTGTTGCTTTCCTTACCGGTGCGGATGATGTCCGAGGGCAGGTAGACATTGCCGTTCAGTATCTGCTGGATGGCCTCGGTCATCTGGGCCCTGGGCGAGGACTTGGTAATGAATCCGCAGGCGCCGTAGGTAATGGCCTGCAGTACCACCTGTTTGTCTTCCTCGGCAGAGACAATCACCACCGGAATGGTCGGTGCTTCATTGCGCAGAGTGATCAGGCCGTTAAGACCATGCATGCCGGGCATGTTCAGGTCCAGCAGGATCAGGTCCAGGTCGTCATTCTCGCGGGTAATGTCGAGGGCGCTGTCCAGATCGTCGGTTTCGATGATCTCGCTGCCCTCAAAGCCAGAGGCGATAACGCTGCTGATGGCTTCCCGGAACAACGGGTGGTCGTCGGCAATCAGAATCTTGTAAGCCGGCTCCATGGATGGGTCTACCTGTTTGTGTTCAGTATCGGGGATGGCTTCCGAATCATGATAGCTGTTTTCGGAAGAGAGTGCGGCTTCGAGCTCGTTCAGCATGGCGGCCTCCTGTGCAGAGAATCGCCGGAGTCGGTTCCGATCCTCTGTTTATTATTGTGATGGTTTCATTACACGCCATCCTGGTCTCGGGTTGAATGCGACCATCGCACCAAAAAACAGGCACCAAAGTACTATTCTTGCCGGGCTGCGGGCTTCGTATCGTGGAGCAATGAGCCTACAACCAACAATAACGACCGTCTCCCAGCCCTCTCTTACCGTCCTCTGGATCAAAAAGGGAATGGCCGCTCTGGTATGTCTTCTCCTGACTCTCTCAGGCAGTGTCCATGCCCGGGAAGGAGCGCCCGACCTACCCGTTCTTTCTGTCAGCGTGTTGCAGTTCGGCACCGCCCACTGGGAGCTCGACCATCTCCTGCATCGGGAGTTGGACCGGGAGCATGGCTATCGGCTGGAATTGAAACCCGTTGCCAACCTCCCGGCCTCCAGACTGGCGGTCACCAGCGGCTCGGTGCACGGCGCTGTGGCCGACCTGCTGTGGGCCCAATCGCGATTCCAGGCCGGCACGCCCTACCTGTACGTTCCTTTCTCTTCACAGATTGGCGATATCGTCGTCCCTGACAATTCAACGATTCGCTCGGTGGCGGATCTGCCCGGCAAGCATATTGGTGTTGCGGGTGGGCCGGATAGCAAGGGCTGGATACTGCTCAAGAAGGTGGCTCAGCGCCAGGGAATCAATCTGCAGGAATCCGCCGAACTTCAGTTCGCAGCTCCGCCTCTGTTGAGCCAGGCGCTGAAACGCGGGCAAGTGGATGTCATCGTCACCTACTGGCATTTCGCTGCCCGTCTCAGAGGTGAGGGCGGATGGCAATCGGCATTCAGCATGGCTGACCTGCTCACTGAGCTGGGCCTGGATCGCAACCTGCCGGTGCTTGGCTATGTTTTTCCCGAAAGCTGGGCCAAAGACAACGGTCCGCTGATTGATCGTTTTGCAGCTTCCCTGCAACAGGCCAAAGCTGAGCTGGCGGAGAGTAAATCCCACTGGCAGCGCTTGCGTCCTCTCATGGGAGATCCGGACGACAGTGTTTTCGCAGCATTACGAGAGGGCTTTGTCGCCGGGACGCCTGCGCCACAAACGGATCAGAGAATCGCTGACCTGCAGCGTTTGATGACCCTCACCGGCGCCGACCCGGACAACCTTATGCCGGCCCATCTGTTTTACCAGAGGCAGCCGTGAGAGGCCGTGCCGGCCGGCCGCCGTTGTGGAGCTACTGGGTAGTTCTGCCGTTGTTTGTCCTGCTCTGGGGGTCGATCGCCTGGCTACTTCAGTCGCCCTTGCTGCCGACGCCCCTGAACGTGCTGGACACCCTGGTTCGCGAATCGGCGACCGGCGAGCTCTGGCGTCATCTGGGTGCGACGCTTGGGCGTGTAGTGGTCGCCTTTACACTGGCTATGATCATTGGCACCGCCATCGGCATCGTCATGGGTCGTTCGCAAACCACCAATGCCCTGTTCGATCCCTTGCTTGTGCTTTTGCTGAACCTGCCGGCCCTGGTCACCATCATTCTCATGTATGTCTGGTTTGGCCTGGTGGAAGTGGCTGCGGTGATGGCGGTCGTCATCAACAAGGTTCCCAACGTGGCGGTTACCGTCCGGGAGGGCGCCCGCAGCCTGGATTATAGACTCGAAGAGATGGCCACTGTTTACGAGTTCACCCGATGGCAACGGTTGCGGGAAGTCTGGGTACCGCAGCTGTTTCCCTATCTCATGGCGGCCACCCGGGGCGGCCTGGCCCTGATCTGGAAAATTGTCCTTGTGGTGGAGCTGCTCGGCCGTTCCAGCGGCGTTGGCTTCCAGTTGCATATGGCGTTTCAGGTTTTCGACGTGGCCGCCATTCTTGCCTATAGCCTCGCGTTTATTGCCGTCGTCCAGCTGATTGAACTGGCCATCCTTCAGCCTCTTGAGCGCCGATCCAGTCGCTGGCGACAGCCGGAGGCCGCCCATGCTTGAACTCAGAATCGCCGGCCGCGATTTCGGCCAGCCGGTGCTCGGAGAGGTTTTCGCAACCATTGCGCGAGGCGATCGCATCTGCCTTCTGGGCCCATCGGGTATCGGTAAGACCACGCTGCTGAACGCAATTGCCGGTCTCGATAAATCGGTACCAGACGAGGCGGTTATTGGGCGCGACAAACTCCGGGTGGGCTACCTGTTCCAGGAACATCGCCTGCTGCCGTGGCGCAGTCTGGATGCGAATCTGAAACTGGTGGGTGCCAGTGATCAGGAAGCCAAGACCTTGTTGGAACAGGTGGGATTGTCCGGTTATGGCCATTACCTGCCGGACCAGCTGTCCCTGGGCATGGCCAGAAGGGCGGCCCTGGCCCGTTGCCTGGCGGTGAAGCCGGACTTGTTGCTGCTGGACGAGCCGTTTGCATCACTGGACCCTGTGATGGCAGGTGAGCTCAAGGCGCTCATTGCCGGGATTCTGGATTCGCATCCGGATATGGCGATGATCTGCGTGACCCATGATGGTGGGGATGCAGAGATATTGGCGAACCGCCTCTGGTATCTTGATGGCAAACCTGCGCGACTGCAGTGGGACGACTTGATCGCGGAGGCCTGTCTGATCAATGGTCTCCTGGACAAACTGCGCAGTCTCGAACCTGCCGGCCTGTAAGAGAGATAAATCCCGAGGCCAGACCTGCCTCTTACTCTGCTTTACAATAGTTATGTTATAACATAACATTACCCGCCCTGAGTGATATGCAATTTGCGATCAATGAATCCAAGGAGCGTTCAAAGATGTCCGGAGAAAATACCCAGCTTCCCCTGCCGATCGCTGTGCATGGTGGCAAGGCGGTTTGCCTGACAGAAATCTTCAGGGATGAAGTCAATCTGGCGGTCTGGGAGCGAAGACTGGCCAGTGGTTGTATCGGTTTTTCAAACCGGTTTGCCCGGGAAGCCGGTGGGTTCGAGCGTTTCATTGGCATTGAGGCGGGAGAGAACGTTGAGCAGATCCTACCTGTCTGGGCACTGGAGCTACCTGGCTCCCAGGCTTGGCTGGCGGATGTGGGTGAAATCGTTGAAATGTTCCGCTGCCTGTTCGAGCCAGCCGCTGTGGGCCTTAGGCTGCATGTGCTTGCGAGCACCATGTGCCCGCGATTTCACACCGATCGGGTCCCGGCGAGATTGCTGGTGACCTACGCCGGGCGGGGTACCGAGTGGTTGCCCGAGAGTCTGGTAACCAGGCCTGATCAGCCCGGACCGCTCCCGGATCAGGCCGTCAGCGAAGCGGATATTCAGGCCTTGCCAACAGGCGCGGTGTCTTTACTTAAAGGTGAATCCTGGGTTGGCAACGAGGGCCGTGGGCTTGTTCACCGTTCGCCGGCGCCCGGAGATAGCCCACGGCTTGTTCTGGGTCTTGACTGGCTTTCCTGATTTTCAAAAAGCAATGTTATAACGTTAAATGGAGTTTTTATGTT
>CAZFQI010000033.1:0-31553 GCA_964520755.1 uncultured Marinobacter sp.
GATGCTGGGGTTTTTTATTGCCTGAAACTAAAGCGGCTCAATCAAGGTAACCAGATCTCGAACACGCCGCCACCGAAGCTTCCACCATTGTGAAGCTTTATAGACCCACTTCGATCTCCCTCGCTGTGCAGTTTGGCCACGGAGGAGGCGAAAAACAGGCCAAGGCTGGTACTGCCACTTTTGAAATCAAGGGATTTGAAGTTCAGGGTTCCTGTGTGCTGCATACTCTCCGGATAGCCTTTCCCGTCGTCCTCAACACCAATCACCAGATAACCATCTCTTTCACCAGCAGTAAGCAGGATTTTGCTTCGCGTGTAGCGAATAGCGTTGTTAATGGTGTTGTTTAACACGCCGGTCAGAAGATCCTCGTCGAAAAAGCCGTTTATGTCTTCAGCTTCCACCGAAACCTCAATGCCAAGCCCCTGAAGCAGAGGCGTATGCCTCGCCAGGTGCTCGGTCAGGAAGTCCGGTACGAAGTGCTCCTCAATGTGTGCGGAAAGGTTGTTTTCGCCAAGACGATAGATGCCAAGTAGCTGAACCAGGTCGTTATGCATCCGTTCGGCTTCATACTGCAAGGTGTTGAAGCGCGAGGACTCCCCCAGGCTTTCCTCGTGCTCGCTGCGAAGTTCGTCGAGGGAATTCAGGAGCATGCCAAGCGAGTTCTTCATATCGTGAACGGCTGAGGCAAGCACCATCGAGAAGTCTATATTCTGGTCATTCATTCCATCAGTCCCTTCAGCTTACGTTGCAAGGCGATATAACGCCGATGTTGGCGGTGTTGTTCAGGCAGGCCGGTTAACCGGGCCAGGCAGGACTGACAGCGTCTGAGGAGATCAGAGTCCGGATTGTTGCCATATTCCTTCATCAGAACCTGAACCAGGTTAAGGTTCAGGGATGCGTGGTCAGGGACGATCTCCAGCGCTTTTGAAAAGATTTCAGCAGCTTCCTGCAGGTTCCCGGACTCGAACGATCTGATACCATCCCGGTTCAGGGTTCGAGCCTTGATTTTCTGGCGGAAGCCGACCGGCTCATCCAGAAGACTTTCAATCTTTTGAAGGATGTCGGGATCATCGCTGAAGCGTTCAGACATTTCCCCTAACAGCTGTTTGGCCTCGGTTTCCTGGCCCATGCGGAACAGGGTTTTCGCGTAATCCAGCCCTGTTTGTACGTTCAGGGTTGCGGTGTCCTGAAGTTCCGGCCTGATGCTTTCGAGAACCTTGGCGGCCTGTCGGTCCTGTCCCTGCCCAGCGTAGACCCGGCACTGGACTATCCGGCTACGCAGCCCGATGTCTTCTTCGCCATCAAACCGCTTTTCCATTTTCTTGAGCACGGCGAGTGCTTCTTTGGCTCTTGCTGCACCCTCCTCTTCCAGATCGCCCTCACTCAGATCCGACAGTGTCTGGCCGAGTGCAAGATAGTGTTCGGAATTGTCGTGAATGGAGTGGGTGCCCAGCTCTACAGTTCGGCGCCACGCATCGGATGCCGTGTCCATGTCCTGGTTCGAGCCGGCAAGCTCTGCCAGGTGTTTTTGCCTGAGCAGGGCATTGGGAGAGTGCTCTGCAGCTTTTTCAAGAACCTGCTGCGCCTGCGTCGGACGGCCTTGCCGTTCCAGGCCTTCTGCAAGCAGATCATACGCCTCCATATAGTCAGGATGCTTTGCAAGCAGGTCCCTGAGGCCATCTACGGCCTCGTCCAGGCTGCGTTTGGCAAGCAGGACCTTACAACGTCCGAGCTTCGCCCAGGAGAGCTCACGCTGCGCGAGGACGTCATCGTAAATCTTCAGTGCATGAGCCAGGTCGCCGAGCTGGAAATACAGGTCACCCAGGGTTTTCATCAACCAGGTTTTATAACGTGGCTGCCGGGGCAGAGCCTGAAGGCACAGGGAAATGGCTTCCGGGTAGTTCTCCCGGTCGATTTCCCGATTAATGGGCATGAGGACATTGCGCTGGCTGATCAGGGCTCCCAGGCGTTTTTCAAGCATGGCTCGGTTGATCGGCTTGGTGAGGTACGCATCCGGCTGATATTCCCTCGCGCCCATGACCATTTCCTTGGACGTTTCGGCTGTCACCATCAGGAAAAGCGAGGAACGTTTAAGGAGCTTTTTGTGCCGAAGCTCCTCAAGTATGTGCTGGCCGTTCTTGCCTTCGCCAAGGTTAAAATCGCACAACACCACGTCGACGTGATTGTAGGTACAGTACTGAATTGCCTGATTGGCATTGGAGACCAGCTCGATATTATCGGCACCGCAGCTACGCAGCATCTGGCGCATTGATAACCGGAAGTTCTCGAAATCATCGATTACCAGATAGGTGAGCTTTCCGAAAGGATTAAAGTCAGCTTTGGAATCGGTCATGAGCGCTTCTGTTTGAGTAACTTGTTAACCAATGCCCGAAGTGCGGCCGGTTTAACCGGTTTGTAGAGAATCTGATAACCGCGGTCGATGGCATCTTCCCGCACTTCGGGTGCCATATAGCCGGTGATGAGTATGCCTGGAATATCTTCGCTCAAGGCATCACGGATGCTATCCATGGCGTCGAGGCCGTTCTTGTTATCATCAAGCTGATAATCGGCAAGTATAATATTCGGCTTATGGCCTTCCAGTTTTTCCATGGCATCTTCCAGGCTTTCGGCCGCAGTTACGTCACACTTCCAGTTGCCCAACAATGCCACCATACCTTGAAGAATAGCGGGATCGTTGTCGATGCAGAGGAAGTGCAGGCCGCCTAGATTCGATACTCTCCTGGAGCTCGATGTAGCTTTGGCAACAGCGGTCTCACTCTGTTCAGGTGCGGCGGTCGGAACGGTGATACCGAATACACTGCCGCGGCCCTGCACTGAATGGACGCTGACAGGATGGTTTAGCATGCCACTTATACGGTCGACGATGGCGAGACCAAGCCCGAGGCCTTTTTTGTCCCTGCCATGCTGAAACCGACGAAACTCCTCGAAAATGTGGGCCAACTGGTCCTCGGGGATGCCCGGGCCGGTGTCCCAGACTTCTATGCGGATATAGCCCTTCAGTCGTCGGCAGCCCAGGAGAATCTTGCCTTCCGGGGTGTAACGTATGGCATTGGACAGGAAGTTCTGGACCACCCGGCGCAGAAGTTTGGCATCCGAGCGGATCCAGACCGTGCTGGGCACAACGTGCAGCTCCAGGTTCTGGTCTTTTGCGATCGCGGAGAAATCAGTCGCCAGGTGACGCATGATCTCGTTGACCGGGAATACCCCGATGTCCGGTTCCAGCGCGCCGGCGTCCAGCTTTGAAATGTCGAGCAGGGTACTGATGATCTCTTCGGCAGCGCCCAGAGAGCTGTCAATGTGATCCACCAGATCCTTCATTTCGCCGTCATCGGCCTTACCCGCGAGGGCGGAAGTGAACAGTCTCGCGGCGTTCAGCGGCTGCAGCAGGTCATGACTGGCTGATGCCAGGAAGCGGGTTTTGCTCTGGTTGGCCTGCTCCGCTACGGATTTGGCTTTCAGCATCTGCTCGTTGATGACCTGAAGTTCCTGGGTACGCTCTTTTACCCGCTGTTCCAGGTAGATGTTGGTTTCCTTGAGGGCCTGCTCGGTCCGCCGCATGGCGGTGATATCCTGGAAGGTGGTCACATAACCACCCCCGGGTATCGGGCTGCCATCGACGCGCAGCACGGTCCCGTCGGGCCGTTGGCGCTCATAGGACATCGGCTGGCCCTCCCGCATGCTGGAGCAGCGGTCGGCGACGATCTCATCTATCCTGCGGGCTGAGAGATTGGCGTTGGTGAGGTTGTAGCGCATCAGGTCCTCGACCGGGCGCCCGACCCTTACAAACCCCTTGGGGTAGGTGAACAGCTCCAGGTAGCGGTGGTTCCAGACCACCAGCTGCTGCTGATGGTTTACCACAGACACGCCCAGGCTTATGTTCTCTATGGCCGACTGAAGCAGCTCACGGCTGAATGTCATGGCCTGGGACGCTTCGTCGACAATGCTGACCACATCCTCGATCTGCATATCCCGGCCGGTAAGGGTGGATTCCAGCACAACACGGGCGGTGGAAGCACCGATTACCGAGGCGAGCTGTCGCTCGATGTACTTCATGAGATGCGCGGACGCCGGTCGGTGAGGATAAAGCCGAATGGCATTGCGGCGCTCGTAGTTCCGGAAGATGGTCTCTGAACGCTCTTCCCCCATGAATCGGTCTGTCAGTGCCTGCAGGTCGGACGTCAGGATTTCGCCCTGCCAGCTCTGGTGCTGAGCGGTTTCTGCTTTTGGCTGAGGATCATGGAAGAAGGAGGCAATCTGGATTTTTTCGCGGACACGCTGACGGGTCAACATAGAGAGCACGATGTAGACAATCGTGTTGATCCCCAGGCTCCAGATAATGCCATGGCTGGTCTGGTCCAGCTCCGATCCGAACAGCGCGGTGGGGCGGGTCCAGTTCAGTCCCCAGATCCCGTGCTCAATCAGCGTATCGGTGACCCAGCCGGTGGTGGCGAGTGCCGGTAGGAGCAGGGTGTAGCACCACATCATGAAGCCAAGGCCCAGACCCCAGACCGCGCCCATATAATTGCCCCGGCGCCAGATAATGCCGCCGACCAGGGCCGGGCCGAACTGTGCTGCCGCGGCGAAGGAGAGCAGTCCGAAGGCTGTCAGGCTGTAATCTTCACCGGCCATCCGGTAAAAGCCATAGGCGGTGAGCAGCACCACGAAGATGGCGACCCGCCGAATACTCAGTAGCAGGTAGCTCAGGTCCGTGCGCCGGTTCATGCGCGGCCGGAAAAACTTCAGCAGGGCCGGCATGATTATCTCATTGCTCACCATGGTGGCTATGGCCACGGAGCAGACAATAACCATGGCGGCTGCGGCTGAGCCTCCCCCAAGGAAGGCCAGGATGGCCAGCCATTCCTCGCCGGCCATGATCGGCAGCTGAAGTATAAGGACGTCGGGATTTCCAGCTGAGGCCTCGGGCGAGAGCATGCCGGCTGCGGCAATGGGAAGCACAAATGCGCTGGCTACGATCAGGTAGATAGGCATGGCCCATCGGGCAATCTCGAAGTCCCGATGATCGGTATTTTCGACCACCATGACATGAAACTGCCGGGGCAGGCAGATGATGGCGAGCATCGCAATGAGTGTCTGGGTGATAAATGCAGGTGCCTCAATACCATCGGTGGTCAGGGTGCCGATCAGATCTGCCTCCTTCGCACGGTCAAACAGGTCTCCGAACCCGCCGTACAGACCGAAACCAACGAAAAGGCCAACGGCCACGAAGGCCACGAGTTTGATCAGTGATTCAAAGGCAACGGCCTGAATCATACCCCGATGATGCTCGGTCGATTCCAGATGTCGGGTGCCAAACAGAACGGTGAATACCGCCAGGGCAAGAGTGATGTACCAGGCGGAATCATTCCAGGCTGCCGTGCTCAGTTCCTCATAGCCGGTGCCGGTTTCCGAAAGCACGTTGAAACCCATGGCAATGGCTTTCAGCTGCAGGGCTATGTAGGGGACACTGCCGATCAGGGCAAAAGTTGCAATCATTGCAGCCAGTAGCTGGGATTTGCCGTACCGGGAGGCGACGAAATCGGCAATGGAAGTACTGTTATTGCGCTTGCTGATATAGATGATCCGGCGCAGCAAGGGCGCCCCGAAAACAAACACCAGCAGGGGACCAAGGTAAATGGGGAGAAACCCGAGCCCCTCCTGGGTGGCGCGGCCAACGGCGCCATAGAAGGTCCAGGAGGTAAAGTAGACTGCCAGAGACAGTGCGTATATGTGCGTGCGTGCCAGGCGCCTGCGGTAGAGGCCGGGGTGTTTGTCACCGGCCCAGGCGATCACGAACAGGATAGAAATGTAGGTGATGGAAATGAGGACCAGCAGCCAGGCACTAATCATGGTTACGCATTCCCGACAGTATCAGCAGGTTGAAGCATCACGCTAACGAGGCATCACTCGGCGCAGACGGTTTTATACAGAGGGTCGCCGGGCGCCAGCAGTTTCAGGTTATCCACTCGGGGGTTTCCGTCTGATCCTAGAGGCACCAGCTCCCGGGTCGCACAGTTAATTATGTGAACACGATGGGAAACGGCGTCCGTCATTTTTTGTTCGAAGCGATACAGGGTAAACCGGACGATATCTTCGCTGTTGGTGTCACGGCTGATGCTCTTGGTGTCGACTGTAGAAAATGCAGTGACGTAGGGGAGCACGAAGGTCCAGGGCCGCCAAAGGATGCCGTCGGACTCGGTGCTCACAACAACCGCTTCTTCTGGCAGGCGGGCCTCTTTCTGGTCGAACCAGGTGTATTCCATGTAAATCAGATAGCCGAGCATTCCCGCGCCCGCAAAAACCGGGATGATCCACTTCGGGGCTTTATTTCGGGTGGCGGCACGAATACCGAGGGCGATACCGGCAGCACCGAGGCCGCAAACTACAGTGGCGACAAATGTCCAGAACATAAATTGACTTCCTCAAAAAAGAACGGGCTCCCTCATTGAGGAAGCCCGTTCAGTATCAACCTGTCAGTTCATGGAACGAATCAGGTTGAGATGTTGCTTAGTGGCTTTGAGCCTGACCGGAACCACGTGGGTAACGGACGCTTTCAACCAGTTCCTGAATCTCAACGGGCGGTTCTTCAGTTGCGTTGGATACAATGAAGGCTACCGCAAAGTTGACGATTGCACCAACCGCGCCGATAGACAGCGGGGAGATGCCCAGCACCCAGTTCTCTGGAGTGTCTGCCAGGTTGTTGGTGCCCGGAATGAACAACCAGCCCTTGTACACGAAGATGTACGCCAGGGTAAAGGCCAGACCGGTCAACATGCCAGCGATCGCGCCCTTGTTGTTAACACGCTTGGAGAAGATACCCATCATCAGCGCTGGGAACAGGGATGCAGCGGCGATACCGAATGCCAGTGCAACAACCTGTGCCGCGAAGCCGGGAGGGTTCGCACCAAGCCATGTGGCGACAACAATGGCGACTGCCATGGATATCCGGGCTGCCAGCAGCTCACCTTTTTCCGAGATGGCCGGATTGATGGAGCCCTTGATCAAATCGTGACTGACCGCCGAGGATATCGCGAGCAACAGACCGGCCGCCGTGGACAGTGCTGCTGCCAGACCACCCGCTGCGATCAGACCAATGACCCAGCCAGGGAGGTTGGCGATTTCCGGGTTGGCCAGTACCAGGATATCCCTGTTAACGACCAGTTCGTTACCCTCCCAGCCGCGGGCTTCAGCCGTAGGCGCGAAGGCTTCGCTGTCGTTGTACAGCTGGATACGACCGTCTTCGTTCTTGTCGGTGAACTGGATAAGACCAGTCACTTCCCACTCTTTGATCCAGTTCGGACGCTCGTCATACTGGATCGGCTCCGCTGCGGTGCCGTCCGGATAGATGGTGGTCATCAGGTTCAGACGAGCCATGGAAGCAACAGCCGGTGCAGTCAGGTACAGCAGGGCGATGAAGACCAGGGCCCAGCCGGCAGACCAGCGTGCGTCAGCCACCTTGGGTACGGTGAAGAAGCGGATGATAACGTGGGGCAGACCTGCAGTACCGATCATCAGCGACAGGGTGAACAGAACCATGTTCAGTTTGTTGTCGATGTCGGCGGTGTATTCGTTAAAGCCGAGGTCGGTGATAACCTGGTTCAGCTTGCTGAGGATCGGCATGCCGGAATCCACATGAGTCGAGAACAGACCCAGACCTGGAATCGGATTACCGGTCAGCTGCAGGGAGATGAACACCGCAGGAATGGTGTAGGCAACGATCAGTACGCAGTACTGGGCCACCTGGGTGTAGGTAATGCCCTTCATGCCACCCATAACCGCGTAGATGAATACAACAACGGCTGCGATCATCAGACCGACGGTAGAATCAACTTCCAGGAAGCGGGAGAAGGCAACACCGGCGCCAGCCATCTGGCCGATAACGTAGGTTACAGACGCTACGATCAGGCAGACAACCGCCACCAGGCGGGCATTTTTGCTGTAAAAACGGTCGCCGATGAACTCTGGCACCGTGAACTTGCCGAACTTCCGCAGGTACGGGGCCAGCAGCATGGCCAGCAGAACGTAACCGCCAGTCCAGCCCATAAGGAAGGTGGAGTTGGCGTAGCCACCGGCAGCAATCAGGCCTGCCATGGAAATAAACGATGCCGCGGACATCCAGTCGGCGCCGATTGCTGCGCCGTTGGTGATCGGGTGAACACCGCCACCAGCAACGTAGAAGTCACTCGTGCTTCCGGCCTTGGCCCAGATAGCAATTGCGATGTAGAGGAGGAATGAGCCCCCTACGAACATGATGTTAATGGCAAATTGGCTCATTGGTTCTTACTCCTCGTGCACGCCGAATTTTTCATCGATCTTGTTCATGCGCCACGCGTAGTGGAAGATCAGCGCGATGAACGTAAGGATGGAACCTTGCTGGGCGAACCAGAAGCCCAGATCAGTACCACCGATCGGTATACCCGCAAGCATCGGACGGAGCAGAATTGCAAAGCCGTAAGATACCAGGGCCCAGACAATCAGGCTCCCGAATATCAGGCGCAGATTCGCCTTCCAGTACGCTTCAGCATCGTAGCTATGACCTGCTGACATAGGATCACTCCTGTTTTGTTGTTGTGGAGGTTGGGTGGGTTTTTGGTGAGGCACTTCTAATAGAGAATTTATTATTCATATAAGTACTTCTCCGACTAGTTGTCCCTACTGACTTTACTGGTCAAGCGATTTATAGATATTGGCAAAAGGTCTAATTCTCAGTAATTTGGCGTGACGTTGGTCAAAATCTGAGCGTTGGCCGTCGGTTTCGATTCACAAGCGATGCATGTTTTGTAGCCGTCGGTGGTAATGAAGCTTGTCGTACAGCCCCTTCAGGGTTTTTACCCCTTCCGTCCGCGCCTTATTAAGGGCTATCAGGGTGAGCTCGGCTGTGGCGAGAGCATCGGAGGCGGCGTGATGTCTTTCACTGACTTCAAGGCCAAAAAAATCCGCCCAGTTGTCGAGTCCTTTGCCGCCAGTTTTCGTGTTGGGGAATAGCGCAGGCATCAGGTCTGCAACATCCATCCAGACGTGGGGCTGGGTATACCCCAGCTGTGCTTTCAGGGTCTTTTCCAGAAATTTCTGGTCGAACGCCGAGTGGTAGGCGAGGATCGGGTCGCCGTTCATCCACTCCAGAAGATAAAGTAGCGCGTCCTCGATTTCGTGCCCCTGGGTCAGCGCTTCGGGCCCGATTCCGTGAATGAGCACGGTTTCCCGGATGTCCAGCTCTGGTCGCCTCAGGATCAGGTCGAACTGGTCACCCAGGTGGATGACGCCGCCCCGGATGGCAACGGCACCGATGGCGATGACCTCATCCTTTGCCGCATTCAGCCCGGTGGTTTCCAGATCAAGCACAATCAGGCGGCAATCGGAAAGCAGCTGTTCACCCGGCGTTTTCGGGTTGGGCAGATTTCCAGGGTCGTGGCTGCCAATCTTGCCCCCCCGGCGTTGCTCAATCCATTGTTTGATCTGTTCCAGCATGTCGCGTTGCCTGAGGGTCAGAGTTGGTAGGTGACTTCGAGTTTCTGTTGCAACCGCTGGGCCTGCCGGAAGGATTCCCGCAGGATTCGACGGTCGAGCGGATTCAGGTCGTCGGGATCGATGTAGTTGGTCAGTTCCTCTTCCTTTGCCAGCATTTCCTGATGTGCCCTCATCCGGATTGCCTGGATCAGGCTGTAGGCCTCTTTCCAGGCGTTGGCATCCTTGGGATCAAAGACGCCTTTTTTGGCCAGCTCGTCCATGCGCTCCAGGGTGTTTGCCGTCTCAACGCCGTTCGCCAGGGCAAACACCCGCACTGCCTCTACGAACGGCGCCAGCCCCTGACGCTTGAGGTCCAATGAGTGTTTGTTGCCCTCGGAGATATAGCGGAAGTTTCGGAACATGGTCAGCGGCGGCTTGCGCTGGAAGGCATTGCCGGCGAGCATTTTCTGGAACAGCGCGTTTTTTCGAATCCGCGTCAGCACTTTATCCAGAAGGTCGTTCAGGGGTTCTGTAGGGCCGTAAATGGACCGCATATCCAGAAAGATCGAGGAATACACCAGATTCTGGGGCGTAGACGCGTCAATGAACCGGATAAACCAGTCATCCCACTCCCTGTCGCTCAGGCAGAGTTTCGGGTTGCTGGCCATGATGTTGCCTTTGCACAGGGTAAAGCCGCATTCAGCCAGTTCGTCGTTAACCGTCCGGGCAAAGGGCAGCAGCTTCTCGCGGACCTGTTCTTCGGTCATGCCTTCGGGAGTCTGGAACAGGATGCCATTGTCCTGGTCGGTCAGGAGGGTCTGCTCTTGACGGCCTTCACTGCCGAAAGTCAGCCAGGTAAAGGGAACGCCGGGGTCGTTCTTCTTGATATTGAGCTCCAGAACACGGCGGACGGTCACATCATTGAGTGTGGTGATGATCTTGACCACCTGTCCGGAATCAGCGCCATGGGCGAGCATTGCATCCACCAGGCGAGAGACATCCGTTCGCAGGCTCACCAGAGTGCGCAAGTGGGTAGCGGTGCCGATAGTGCGGGCCAGGTTGACCAGATCCACCCGTTGCAGGGAGAAAAGGTCGCGCTCCGAGACGACGCCAATCAGCTTGCGCTCATCGTCGATGACGCACAGATGGGCAAAATGGTGCTCGGCCATCAGCATGGCAGCTTCGAAGGCATCGGCATGGGAAGGCAGGCAGCAGGGATCCTTGGTCATTACCTGTTGTATTGGCGTGTCCAGCGGGCCGGTGCCCTCGGCGATCATGGTCCGAAGGTCCCGCAGCGTGAAAATGCCGGTCGGGATACGGTTTTCATCGGTAACGATAATGCTGCCGACGTTGTTCTCGTGCATACGGGCCACTGCCTTGCGCACGGGAAGGTCGGGTGAGCACACGATCGGATTGCGCAGGGCATAACGTTCCAGCGGGGTGTCCAGGGAGGTACTGGACCCCATTGAGGCCATGGCGTTTGACTGGATACGTCGGTTCACCTGGTCGAGCAGGCTGCTGACGCCTCGCAGGCAGAAATCCCGAAAAGGTTCACTTTCCGAGAACAGGGTAACAAATGCCGACTGCCCGATACTGAGGCAGAAGGTATCGCCGGATGCCCGATGCAGGGTTCTGGTTGGCCGCTCGCCGATCATGGCGGCGAGAGGAAAGCATTCACCCTGGCTGATCTCGAAGGTTGTATCGGTGCGGTCTTCCTTGTCGTTGTGGCGCTCGCCACGAATCCGCCCCTGTTTCACCACGTAGAATCGTTTAACAACGTCCTGATCTGGAGACAGGACAACATCGCCATCGGCGTAGAACTGAATGGAGGCATTCTCGGCGAAATGCGCCAAATGGGTGTCATCCATGCTGGAGAACGGCGCGTGTTCCCGTAGAAACGTCATGATTGCCCGGATGTTCTGGGGGCGGTCATTTTCCTGGTTCGCTGAGGCCATGTCCGTCGTCACTCGCTGGTTATTATTGTCCGTCTGAAGTGTAGTGTAGCCAAAGCATCCGTCGCCCTACGATTTTGGTCGCAGTAAGTCTGACATAGATCAGTTTTCTTTAAGGCCGGTTACCCGGGTGGTAAAGTCGTTATCTTAAACAGGACATTTACTGTAATGCCATGACGACTAAAGAAGAGCGCCTCAGCTTCCTAGAGGAAATGAAAGACGTCCGGCGTATCCGCAAGCCCAACCGGGCCGAGGTAGCAACGCCCCGCGAACTGACTCCAGGCCACCTGGAGCGTCAGAGGGCGGCTGTTGAAAAGCCGTTGCGGGATACCAACCCACTGACTTCCGACATGGTGGAGCCGCTCACAGCCCACGATATATTGAGCTGGCAACGCCCGGGCATTCAGCACGGTGTGTTTCGCAAGCTCAGGCTTGGCCAGTATCCTATCGAGGCACGCCTTGACCTGCACCGGATGACTGTTGAGCAGTCCCGCCGAGAAGTCTTCAGATTTATCGGCGATTGTGTGCGCTATGGCCTGCGTTCGGTGATCATTCTTCATGGCAAGGGCGAACGCAATCCCGACGGTATTGCCCAGCTTAAAAGCTACCTCGCCAAATGGCTTCCCGAGCTGGACGATGTCCTGGCGTTCCATTCGGCCCAGAAACACCATGGTGGTACCGGTGCGGTTTATGTCATGGTGCGAAAGAGTGACCGGGACAAGCAGCATAATCGTGAACTCCACGGAAGCCGTTAGCGGCTCCAATCCCAGACATCCTTTAGCAAGAGCCGCCATGGCGGCTGAACGGAGGTTATCGTCGTGAAAAAAACTGTATTGGTTGTATTCGCCGTACTGGCATTGGCGGGTTGTAAGGATCGAGTGATCTGGAACGATAACGGCAAGATAGAAGAAGCCACAACGGATCGGGAGGTCTGGAACTCCAACGGCAAGATGGAGTCCGGCGAGCGCAAGATCTGGGTGAACAAGGATGGCGAAGAAGTCGTCAAATAAAGTCTGAGCATCTGCCGCAGGCGCGGCCACAACAATAAAACCCGGCCACAAGGCCGGATATATAGCAGGGGAGAGTGGGGATGGCCGTGAGCCTGACAGTTAACGGCGATGAACGGTCGCTGAACATTGAGGGGGATACGCCGCTTCTGTGGGTGTTGCGTGATGAGCTGGGACTCAAGGGGACCAAATTTGGTTGCGGTGCGGGTCTGTGTGGCGCCTGCACGGTGCACCTGAACGGTCAGCCTGTGCGTTCCTGTTCTACACCGGTTGAAATGGCTGCCGACGGCCAGGTGGTCACGATCGAAGGATTGAATGACGGTCGTCGGCTTCATGCCCTGCAGGAAGCCTGGATTGAGCACGGCGTTCCGCAGTGCGGCTACTGCCAGTCCGGCCAGATCATGAGTGCGGCCCACTTGCTGGCTAATAATCCGGCCCCGTCTCGGGAAGAGATTGTCGCAGCCATGACAGGCAACCTGTGCCGGTGCGGCACCTACTCCCGGATTATTGCCGCCGTGGAATCGGTGGCTGGCGCCGAGTCGTCAGGCAGCTCACAGGGACGAGAGGCGTAACATGGCCATGAACCGACGGAATTTCCTCAAGGTTAGTGCCGGTGCCTCTGGCAGTCTGATGGTTTCAATGACGCTGCCGGGCTGTGCCGGAATCCAGACCGGCTACGAGCCGGATACAGGTGAGTGGCGGCCCGATGCCTGGCTCGAACTGACCACCGATGACGAGGTCTTCTTCACCCTGGCCCGGGTCGAAATGGGGCAGGGCACCTACACCGGATTGACGACGCTCATCGCGGAAGAGCTGGAAATGCCGCCTGAGCGGATCACGCCCCGCTTTGCGCCGGTGGCGCCCGAGTACCGAAATCCCCTTTACAAACTTCAGCTCACCGGCGGCAGTACCAGTGTTGCAACCAGCTGGGAGCCCCTCCGAATGGCCGGCGCAGAAGCCCGCCAGATGCTGGTTATGGCCGCAGCCCGGGTCTGGAGCGTCAAAGCAACCGAGTGCCGGGCCAGTGAAGGGCGGGTGGTGCACCCGAACGGTATCGATTCCATGGCCTATGGCAAGCTGGTGCAGCTGGCTGCCAAAGAGGTGGTGCGGGGTGATATTGCCCTCAAGCCACGGAGTGAATGGAAGTATATCGGTAAGCAACGGGGCAAACTGGATGCCCGTGCCAAGTCCACGGGCGCCGCGGTTTACGGAATTGATGTCGACCTTCCGGACATGGTGTACGGCGTTGTTTCACGGTCCCCCCGTCGCGGAGGCCGGGTTCGGGACTTCAACGCGGATCAGGTCCGGGCAATGACGGGTGTGCTTGACGTATTCGAGATCGAGCGCGGCGTTGCCGTGGTCGCAGACAAGTACTGGCGAGCCCGGAAGGCCCAGGACGCGCTCCAGATAGACTGGGATTTCTCGGATGCCGTGTCTTTGTCCACGGACGATGTGTTTGAGTCCTATCGCTCCGCAGCTGATGACGATCCCGGAGAGTCCGAGCGCAGTGAAGGCAGTTTTGCCAGCGCCATGGAGGCGGGGGACAGGGTAATAGAAGCGGAGTACGCCCAGCCCTACCTTGCCCACGCGACCTTGGAGCCCATGAACGCCACGGCCTGGTACCGGGGAGACCGGATGGAAGTCTGGGCGCCCACCCAGGCGCCGGATCTTGGTCGGATCGCGGCAGCCAGGGCGACCGATCTCGGGCCTGATGATATCACCATCAATACCACCTTCCTCGGTGGCGGTTTTGGTCGTCGTCTGACCCAGGATTATATAGAAGAAGCTGCGGCGGTGGCTTATCGCACCGGGCGGCCGGTAAAGGTCATCTGGTCCCGGGAAGAAGATACCCGCCACGACCTCTTTCGTCCGGCAATGCTGCACCGTATGAAAGCCAGCCTGTCTGGTGATGAACTGACAGGCTGGCATCACCAGATTGTTGGTCCGCAGATTCTTGACTGGTATGTCCGCAACGCTGCGCCGGCACAGTATCCGTGGGCACCGAAATTCATGTACGACACTCTGGGTACGGTCGGGCTGATGGCCGAAGGCATTGCCACACCCAAAGATATCTCTGCGATCGAAGGCGCCATCGAGTATCCCTACCAGGTGGCCAACATTGATATCCGCCATACCCATGCCGATCCCGGTATTCCCATTACCTGGTGGCGTTCCGTGGGCTATTCCCACAACGGGTTTGCGGTTGAAACCTTCATGGACGAACTTGCCTATGAAGCCGGAGAAGATCCCTTCCAGTTTCGCCGTCGGTTGATTTCCCACGAGCCACGGCATCTCGAAGTGCTTGAACGGGCTGCCCGACTCGCCGATTGGCAATCGCCTGTGCCGGATGGACGGGCCCGGGGGCTCGCTTTGTTCCGGAGTTTTGGCACCTACGTGGCGCAGGTGGTCGAAGCCGGAATCGAGAATGGTGCCGTTCGGGTTTACAGGGTCACCTGTTCGGTGGACTGTGGCCAGGTGGTGAATCCGCGGATCGTGGAGGACCAGATCGAGGGCGGCATTCTCTTCGGGCTGACCGCAGCACTCTACGGCGAGATTACCCTGCGGGACGGCGAGGTCCAGCAGAGCAACTTCCACGATTATCCGTTGATGAGACAATACGAACGACCTGACGTGCTGGTGGATATTGTTGATAGCAGCGAGGCGCCGACCGGCGTCGGTGAGCCGGGCGTGCCTCCGGTAATTCCGGCCCTGGGTAATGCTCTGTTCGCTCTGAACGGCAAGCGCCAGCGAAGCCTGCCGTTGAAAGCCAATGCCTGAGTCACACGTTGCCCATTCGGTTGTTACCGGCCGCCAGACAGTCATAGACAGGATGTCTGACTGGCTGCAGGCGGGGCAGAGGGCCTGGCTGTGCACCATCGTCGAGACCTGGGGTTCCTCGCCACGCCCGGTCGGCTCGTGGCTGGCGATTGCTGAATCCGGTCACTGGAGCGGTTCGGTATCCGGCGGCTGCCTGGAAGAGGATCTTCTGCGTCGCACAGCGGAAGACGGGCCAGATCATCCTGTCTTTGTCGATTACGGAATTACCGATGATGACCGGGACCATTTCCAACTGCCGTGCGGTGGCCGGATCCGGCTTCTTGTCGAACCCCTGCAAGGCCAGTCCGGGCGTGATCACGTCCAGGCGCTGGCGGGTGCTTTGCGCGATCGCGAGCCTGTGGTTCGTCGCGTACCCATGAAAGGTGTTGCGGCCCTGGAGCATGCCGTGGCCATGACCGGCAAGTCGGTTCGCTTCGACGGCGAGCAGCTTATCCACGCCCTTCAGCCCGAATGCCGGTTGTTGTTGATTGGCGCTGGCGAGGTTGCCCGTTACGTTTTCGAGTTCGCGACGGCGGCAGAATTTGCCGTAACTCTCTGCGAACCCAGGGAGACATTTGCCGCCGGCTGGAGTTTTGACCAGATTCCGCTGGACAGGCGTCTGCCCGATGATCTGATATCGGCCCAGTTTGGCGACGCCTGGTCCGGTATTCTGGCCCTCGCCCATGATCCGCGCATCGACGATATGGGGCTGCTGGCGGCCCTTCATTCCGATGCCTTTTACATTGGCGCCATGGGGTCCCGCAAAACCTCGGAAGCCCGGCGGGAAAGGCTCGCCTCTCTGGGGCTCGAAAAGCCGGCACTGGAACGACTGCGCGCACCCATTGGCGTTGATATTCCGAGCAAGACGCCGGCAGAAATTGCCATCTCCATTGTCGCCGATCTGATTGCTGCACGGCACCATTTGCGGGGCGCTGCTTCGTCCCTATAATGGCGGCCATGGGAGTGTTGTAAGCATTCCGAAACCCGGGAGAGAGCTCGTGTTTGATGTAACCCGATACGCAGTCGCTGCGGAAGCGATTGTTCAGGCCGGCCGCTTCCTTTACCAGCAGGGGTGGTCACCGGCAACCAGCAGCAACTATTCGGCCCGTATAGACGCGGAGCACATTGCCATAACGGTTTCCGGCCGCCACAAGGGCCAGTTGGGTGCCGGCGATGTTATGGTGGTGGATCTGTCTGGTCGCCCGGTTCAGAGTGACTGTCGCTCTTCCGCAGAGACCCGGTTGCATACGGTGTTGTACGAGGTGTTTCCGGGGGTTGGCGCGGTGCTTCACACTCACTCGGTGAAGGCAACGGTTCTCAGTCGCCTGCTGGAACCCGGCCAGCCGCTGTCGCTGGAGGGCTACGAATTGCAAAAGGCGTTTACCGGTGTCGACACCCACGAATCGGTTCTGACCGTTCCGGTGTTCGACAACACCCAGGATATCGATGCGCTGGCGGAGCAGACCCGGGCGTGGTTCCAGGAACACCCCGAGCAGCCCGGTTATCTGATTCGTGGCCATGGCCTGTACACCTGGGGCAAAACCATGGCCGATTGCCTGCGCCATGTCGAGGCTTTTGAATTCCTGTTTGAATGTGAGCTTGAAACCATGAGGGTCCGCCCATGACTACCCTGAGTATTTTTGACCAGAGCCAGCCCGAAAGGGCAACCAAGGTTACCGAGAACCCCGCGGAGATTCGTGACATCTTGGCCCGCCAGGGTGTGCGCTTTGAGCAGTGGCCAACCAGGGATTTGCCGGCTGATGCATCCCAGGAAGACATTCTCCAGGCATACGGCGACGAGGTTGCAAAGCTCAAGGAAGAATGCGGCTTTCAGACCGCCGATGTGATTAGCCTGAACCCGGATAATCCGCAGAAAGAGGCGTTCCGCCAGAAATTCCTCGATGAGCACACCCACAGCGAGGATGAGGTCCGGTTCTTTGTTCGTGGCCAGGGCCTGTTCTACCTGCACTTCGGCAACGAGGTGTTTGCTGTGCTCTGCCAGAAGAACGATCTGATCAGCGTGCCCGATGGCACACGACACTGGTTCGACATGGGGCCAGAACCGGAATTCACCTGTATTCGCCTGTTCACCAACCCTGAGGGCTGGGTCGCCGATTTTACCGGTGAAGACATCGCCAGCAGCCTGCCCCGTTACGAGGCGCTGGCAGGAGCAGCGGAATGATCCGGGTTGTGCTGACGGACATTGAAGGGACCACCAGCTCGATCTCGTTTGTGCACGACGTCCTGTTTCCCTACGCCAGCGAACACCTGCCGGGGTTTGTCCGCGACCAGCATCAGGACAATCTCGCGGTTTCCGAGCAACTGGATGCAGTGGCTGAGGCGTCAGGTGTTGCTCGTGAGGATATTGAGGGCCTGATCGAGGTGCTGAAGACCTGGATCAGTGAAGATCGCAAGGAAACCTCCCTGAAGGCGCTTCAGGGCATGGTCTGGGAGCAGGGATACCAGCAGGGAGAGCTGAAGGGCCATATCTACGCCGATGCCGCCGATTACCTGCAGCGCTGGCATGATCGGGGGCTGCGTTTGTTCGTATACTCATCAGGGTCGGTCAAGGCCCAGAAGCTGATTTTCGGTTTCACCACGGAAGGCGACTTTACGCCATTCTTCTCCGGCTACTTCGATACCCGTATCGGTGGCAAGAAAGAGGCGGCCGCATACCGCAATATTCTGTCGGAGCTGGGCGTGGAGGCGGCCACGGTGTTGTTCCTGTCAGATGTGGAAGCCGAACTTGAGGCAGCCGAGGAATCCGGTATGCAAACCGCCTGGCTTGTTCGCGAGGGGGATCTGCCGGAAACCGAACGTTTTGTTGCCCGTGATTTTGCGGAGGTTGATGCGCTGCTGCAAAAGCGCTAGGCCCAGGGCTTTGTAACGCCATCGCAGGAGGAATTAATGCCCGGAACCGGATTGTGCAGAATCGTTGCGCCGGTTCTCGTCTTGCTTCTTGCCGGTTGCGACCCTTTCTCTGACGCCCGCCCCATGATGGATGAATACGTGGAGCGGGTGGCCCGGGTACTTGAGACCGATCCCGAGTTTTCCGACATCCCTGCCGCGAGCCAGCTCCCCCGCCGCCGCGACCGGGTGTTGACCATGCCCGAGCTGGACATGGGGATGCTCGACTTTCTCTCGCTTTATGGTTGTGAACTCCAGTACGTGGTTGGGGAGAAAGCCTCGGTGATGGGGCGGGTTATGCAGCCCCTGAACCGTCTGCGCTATGAAATCCGGTTTATCGAAGCGGCGAGGGACTGTCTTCCGGACATAGAGGATGAAGAATTCGCCGAAGAGCTTACCGGCGCCATCGACAGCAAGCTTGAATCCCTGCCTATTGCCATCTGGAATGCCACCTGGGGTGTCGAAGAGATCGAGAAGCTGTTCACCCTCGCCAAAGGCTATTATCCGGTCGCGCCTGAGGGCAATCCCGTGTCGGATCTGGCCCTTGATATTGAAAGTCTGAATGCAGCAGTTGCCCGTTTGTACTCTGAGGATCTGGCGGTTTCCCTCGATTTTGCCGGCGACGTTCATCAGCGCTGGCAGGCGGAATACCGCGCCGGCCAGTTGATCAACAGCGCACTTGTTTTGACCGCACGGCTGCAGGACGGGACGAAACTGCTCAGGCAGAGAATCGACGGCCGCCCTCTGTGTCTCGATGGCAAGCCCAATAACCAGTCGGATATTGTGCAGAACATGTTCTTCAGCGTGTATATCGAAAAGATCCAGCCCTACATGAGCTCCGTGACCCAGGGGCGGGTTGCGCTCATTGAGCCATTCGAGCGGCTGGCAGCGGTGCAGCAGGAGGTCATGCCCGAGAGTTTCACCGGCTGGTATGAGCGGCATCTCTCACAGGACGCCGAGGCCAGCCTGTGGCGGAAGCTTGATGTGGCCATGATGGCGCACACCAGAGCCTGGCAGGATTTACTGGGCCAGTGCGGATTGCGCCCGGGAGCCTGACCCTGATTCAGCGCTGGCTTTCCGGCGTCACCCTCAGAATTTCTTCCACCGTTGTCTGGCCGGCGGCCACTTTCTGTGCACCACTCAGGCGCAGTGATTTCATGCCTTCCTTGTAGGCATCCAACCTTAGCTGCTCCAGCTCGCAATGATCGGTGATCTGTTTAAGCAATGTGCCTGACAGCGTCATGATTTCATAAACCCCTGCGCGGCCAAGATACCCTGTGTTCCGGCATTCCAGGCAACCCACGGGCTGGTAGAACTGCTTGGGAACCGGCGCTTTCCAGGGCCGGGTGAGGGTCTGCCAGGCCTGTTCGTCAGCAGGGCCGGGCGCCTTGCAATGGGGGCACAGAGTTCGGGCAAGCCTCTGTGCCATCACGCCCAGTACCGTGGCCCGAATCAGGTAAGGTGGAATGCCCAGCTCCATCATCCGGGTAATCGCGCTCGGGGCGTCGTTGGTGTGCAGGGTCGAAAGCACCAGATGGCCAGTGAGGGCGGCCTGAACCGCCATTTCTGCCGTTTCCAGATCGCGGATCTCACCGATCATGATGATATCCGGATCCTGTCGCAGCAGGGCCCGCACACCGGCCGCAAAGGTCAGGTCGATGTTGGTCTGAACCTGCATCTGGTTGAACGCCGGCTCCACCATTTCGATGGGGTCCTCGATGGTGCAGACGTTGAGCTCGGGTGAGGCAATCTGTTTCAGGGTCGAATACAGGGTCGTGGTCTTGCCGGACCCGGTCGGGCCGGTTACCAGGACAATACCGTGTGGACGGGACGTGATTTCCTGCCAACGCTGGCGGTCTTCCTTGCCGAATCCCAGTTGCTCGTAGGACTTCAGCAGCACGTCCGGATCAAAAATCCGCATGACCATCTTTTCGCCAAAGGCAGTCGGCATGGTGGCCAGACGAAGTTCCACCTCCCGGTTATCGGGCTTGCGGGTCTTGATACGACCGTCCTGAGGGCGGCGTTTCTCTGCCACATTGAGGCGGCCAAGGATTTTCAGCCGACTGGTAACCGCCACGCCCACGTGTTCCGGGAATTCGTAGACATTGTGAAGCACGCCGTCGATCCGGAACCGCACCTGGGTGACCGTTCGGCGGGGCTCAATGTGGATGTCCGAGGCGCGCTGGTCGAAGGCGTACTGCAGAAGCCAGTCGACGATCTTGACGACGTGCTGGTCATTGGCGTCCGGGTGTTCGCTGGCGCCAAGATCCAGTAATTGCTCGAAATTCTGGTTGCCGGCCGCACCCGGTCCCTGGCCGCCACTGGCCTTGCTGACGGAATTGGCCAGTTGGTAGAACTCGACGGTGTACCGGCGGATATCCTCGGGATTGGCAACAACGCGACGGATATCCTTGCGGACGGCCTGTTGAAGGTTTTGCACCCACTCGCTCTTGAACGGCTCACTGCTGGCGACCATCACCTCTTCTGTGCCGATCTCTACCGCCAGAATGCCGTGGCGTTGGGCAAAGGCGTAAGACATCACCCGGGCAATGGCGGGCGTGTCAATCTTCAATGGGTCAATGTGGTAGTAAGGCTGCCCGGCCCAATCGGCCAGCCAGTGGGTCAGCCGATCCAGGTCGAGGGTGCGGCCGCTTTTCTGGCTGGTAAGCGCGGCAATGGCCACCAGTTCCAGTGGATGGCGTTTGCCCTTCTGTCCTTCACCGGTGGCCGCGCCGAGATTGGCCGAGAGCACCCGTTCGGCGTCTTCCTGGCTGATTTCTCCGCTGGTCACAAGCGCGGTGCAAACATCTCTCAGGGTCAGGGTACTTCTGGGCGGCGCGGGTGGCCGCTGCACGGTTCCGGAGTTGCTTGCTTCAGCCATAAAAGGTCAGGTCCAGGTATTCAGGGTGTATTTCCATCCGCCACTGGCCGGTTCACTTTAAGGTGAATCATGGCAACAGTGAACAACAGGAAGGTCAGTACCGTCAGAATGACCGGTCCGGGGGCGCCTTCACTCAACCAGGCGGAAACCACGGCCTGGGTGAAATAGAAGATCACCACGAACGACATCCAGATATAGCCCCGATTGTGACCCTGAAAGACGATGACCGCAAAGGGCAGAAGCGGAACCAGTTTAACAGCCAGCATTAACGCTATTGAGACGCCCTCGACGGGGGCCGGGTAGAACGTCGTGATCAGCAGGGTGGCAAGCACGCCGATATACAGGGCGATCGTTGCCCGCACTGTGAAGCGGGCCTTTGGGTTTTTCAGCATAGTGTGTTCCGGGATAGATAAGTGTTAAGCAAAGTACGTCTGGTACCCTGGCCTGTATCAGTCGGCGAGCTTCAGGGCGAGCCGGGCCAGGCGTTCACCGAAGGCCTGGCATAAAGCCTTCTCGTGATTGCTCAGTGCCTGTTGTTCACCGGTTCCTGCCCAATGGGTTGGGCCATAGGGTGTGCCACCGGTTTCCGTCTCCCCCAGGCTTTTCTCGGAGTAGGGCAGGCCGCAGACCACCATGCCATGATGCAGAAGCGGCACCATCATGGTCATCAGTGTGGTTTCCTGTCCGCCATGAAGGCTGCCGGTCGACGTGAATGCACCGGCTGGCCTGCCCTCAAGGGTGCCGGCCAGCCAGAGATCGCCCGTGCTGTCGAGGAAGTGCTTCAGAGGCGCCGCCATGTTGCCAAAGCGCGTGGGGCTGCCAATGGCCAGTCCGGCACAGTTTGCGAGATCGGATTTGCTGGCATAGGGGGCGCCGGAGTCCGGCACTGCGGGCAGTGACGCTTCCGTGTCCGGGGAAACCGGCGGTACTGATCTTAGCCTGGCTTCAATGCCTCCAACACGGGCCACGCCACGGCCGATCTGGCTGGCCAGCTCCGCAGTCTGGCCGGTGCGGCTGTAAAAAAGCACGAGAACATACGGCAATTGCTCGGACATGGTCAGCGAACCTTCTGATCTGAGTCGGGGAAGTTGTGTGGGCTCACAGAATCGAAAGAACGTTTTCCGGTGGACGACCAAGGGCTGCCTTGCCGTTGGCGATCACGATGGGTCGTTCAATCAGTTTCGGCGTCGCTACCATGGCTGCGATAAGTTGTTCATCGCTGAGGTCGGGGTTGTTCAGACTCTGTTCCTTATACTCTTTTTCTTTCGTGCGCATCAGTTCTCGGGGACGCAGATTCAGGGCATTCAGAATATCCTTTAGCTCCTGCTCTGTCGGTGGTGTTTCCAGGTAGCGTATAATCTCTGGCTCAACTCCCCGTTCGGTAAGCAGTTCAAGGGTTTGGCGGGATTTCGAGCAGCGCGGGTTGTGGAAAATCCGGGTTGGTTCTGTCATCTTCGTGCCTGATTGTCTGAATGGAGTCCACGATTTCTTCGGCCGGTAGTCTAACAGGAGGTTTTCCAGTGCAGTACCCTGATCGTTTTCGTGCTCGCTCCCACTTCGGGCTGCTCGCTCTTATGCTGCTTGTTTTGACCATGACCGGCTGTGAAAAAATTGAACTCGAGCGCGCCGAGGGCACAAAACTGAACTGGGATACCCTGCGAGGCCAATGGGTGCTGGTTAATTACTGGGCGGAATGGTGTAAACCGTGCCTTGAAGAAATTCCCGAGCTCAATGAGCTGGACAAGGCGCCCGACATCACCGTACTCGGCGTTAACTTTGACGGTGTGCAGGGTGATGATCTGGTAGAACTGGGCGAGCGGATGGGCATTGAATTCACCATGCTGGCGGATGACCCCGGGCCCGGGTTCGGTTGGAAATTGCCGGTCGCGCTGCCGGCCACGTTCCTGATCAACCCGGAAGGCGATACGGTTGAAACCCGTTTCGGCCCCCAGACCGAAGAAGAACTCCGGGCCGTGATCGGCGGCTGAGGTCGCTGCCCTAACTGAATTTCAAAGCAGGAATAACCTGACGTTATGTCGCAGACTTTTGTACACCTCCGTGTCCACTCTGAATACTCCATGGTGGATGGCCTGGTCAGGGTTAAACCGCTGATCAACCGCGTTGCCGAGCTGGGCATGCCGGCTGTTGGCCTGACTGAGCAATCCAACATGTGCTCGCTGGTACGTTTCTACAAAGCGGCCATGGGCGCGGGTGTAAAACCGATTATTGGCGCGGATCTGTGGCTGGAGAACCCCGACGAACCAGAGAACCCGTTCCGGCTGACGCTGCTGGCGCGCGATAACGATGGTTATCTCAACCTCACTGAAATCATTTCCCTGGGTTACACCGAGGGCCAGCGTTTCGGTAAGCCGATCATTCAGCGCAAGTGGCTGGAGGCAAGGGCGAACGGTCTGATTGCGCTCTCCGGCTCCAGGATGGGCGATGTGGGCAAGGCTTTGATGGCGGGCAAGCCGGAACTGGCCCGCGAGCGCGCCCGTTACTGGATGGATCTGTACCCTGACAGCTATTACCTCGAACTGCAGCGCACCGGTCGTCCCGGTGACGAAGATTGCCTGCACCTGAATGTTGAGCTGGCCGGGGCGCTCGGGCTTCCGGTGGTGGCCACCAATGATGTCCACTTCCTTGAGGCGGAAGATTTCGAAGCCCACGAGGCCCGGGTTTGTATCGGGGAGAGCCGTACCCTGGATGATCCGCGGCGAGACCGTCGTTTCAGTGATCAGCAGTACCTGCGCAGCGCTGATGAAATGATCGAGCTGTTCAGCGATATTCCGGAAGCGATCGAGAACACTGTGGAGATTGCCCGCCGCTGCTCGGTGAAGGTCCGGATGGGCGAATACTTCCTGCCGAACTACCCGATTCCGGACGGCATGACCATGGACGACTATTTCCGGAAGGTGTCGGAAGAAGGGTTGGAAGAGCGGCTTGCCAAGACCCTGAGCAAGGATGATCCGGAATACGATACCAAGCGCGAGGCTTACTACAAGCGCCTGAACTTCGAGCTGGATATCATCATCCAGATGGGGTTCCCGGGCTACTTCCTGATCGTGATGGACTTCATCAAGTGGGCCAAGAATAACGGCGTACCGGTAGGGCCGGGCCGGGGTTCCGGTGCCGGCTCGCTGGTAGCCTATGCCCAGTTGATCACCGACCTGGATCCCCTGGAATACGACCTGCTGTTCGAGCGGTTCCTGAACCCGGAACGGGTCTCCATGCCCGACTTCGACGTCGACTTTTGCATGGAAGGCCGCGACAGGGTGATCGAGTACACCGCCCAGAAGTACGGGCGAGAGGCGGTCTCGCAGATCATTACCTTCGGCACTATGGCGGCGAAGGCGGTAGTTCGGGACGTTGCCCGGGTCCAGGGCAAATCCTACGGTCTGGCCGACAAACTCTCCAAGATGATCCCCTTCGAGCCGGGCATGACCCTGGGGAAGGCTCTGGAGCAGGAACCACAGCTGGTAGAGTTTCTCGAGAACGACGAGGAAGCCCAGGAAATCTGGGAAATGGCGCTGAAGCTTGAGGGCGTGTGTCGGAACGCCGGTAAACACGCCGGTGGTGTGGTGATCGCGCCCACCAAGATCACCGATTTCTCGCCCCTTTATTGCGACGACGAGGGTGGCAGCCTGGTTACCCAGTTCGACAAGGGCGATGTGGAAGACGCCGGACTGGTGAAATTCGACTTCCTGGGTCTGCGGACGCTCACCATCATCAAGTGGGCGCTCAACATGATCAATCCGCGCCGGGAAAAGAAGGGCATGCAGTCGCTCGATATTAACGAGATCCCGCTGGATGACGTGCCCTCGTTCGATATGCTCAAGAAAGCCGAAACCACGGCGGTGTTCCAGCTGGAATCCCGGGGCATGAAGGACCTGATTCGCCGCCTCCAGCCGGACTCTCTGGAAGACATGATCGCCCTGGTGGCGCTGTTCCGGCCGGGGCCCCTGCAGTCGGGCATGGTGGATGACTTTATCGACCGTAAGCACGGTCGCCAGCCCATGTCTTTCCCGCACCCGGATTATCAATATGAAGGTCTGAAGCCGGTTCTGGAACCCACCTACGGGGTCATCCTTTACCAGGAGCAGGTCATGCAGATTGCCCAGGTGATGGCGGGTTATAGCCTCGGTAACGCTGACATGCTGCGTCGGGCAATGGGTAAGAAAAAACCCGAGGAGATGGCCAAACAGAAACAGTTCTTTCTGGATGGTTGCGAGCAAAATGGCATCAACACAACCCTCGCAGAAAACATCTTCGACCTGGTGGAGAAGTTCGCCGGTTATGGCTTCAACAAGTCTCACTCGGCCGCCTACGCTCTGGTGTCTTACCAGACTCTCTGGCTGAAAGCGCATTACCCGGCGGAATTCATGGCCGCGGTACTCACCGCCGACATGCAGAACACCGACAAGGTGGTCACGCTGGTGGAAGAGTGCCGGAACATGAAACTTGATCTTCTGGTGCCTGACGTCAGTCGTTCGGAATACACCTTTACCGTCAACGACGAGGGTCAGATTGTCTATGGCCTGGGGGCCATCAAGGGGCTGGGTGAGGGCCCGATCCAGAGCATCGTCGAAGGGCGTGGTGATGGCGAACCCTATCAGGATATTTTCGATTTTTGCCGACGCATTGACCTGAAAAAGGTCAACAAGCGCGCCATGGAAGCGCTGATCCGGTGCGGCGCCATGGATAAGCTTGGCGCCAGCCGGGCTCAGTTGATGGCCAGCATCGATAAGGCCGTTCAACAGGCCGGCCAGCAATCCCGGAACGAATCCGTTGGCATGATGGATATGTTCGGTGAAATGCTCGAGGCGGGCGACGGTGGCGACCCCTACGAGGACGTGGCCGGTGTGCGCGAGTGGCCCGAGAAGCAGCGGCTGAAGGGTGAGAAGGACACGCTGGGGCTGTACCTGACCGGTCACCCGTTTGATGAATACGAGAAAGAGGTTCGGCGGTTTGTCCGCTCCTCCATTGCCGATCTGAAACCGAACAAGTCTCCCCAGCGGGTCGCGGGGCTGGTGGTTGCCCAGCGCACCATGAAAACCCGCACCGGCTCCACCATGTGTTTCATCACGCTGGACGACCGGAGCGCGCGGATCGAGGCGACCCTGTTTTCGGAAGCCTTCTTTGAAAATCGGGAGCTCTTGCAGTCCGACCAGGTGATCGTGGTGGAGGGACAGGTCAGCCACGACGACTATTCCGGCCAGATGAAGATGCGGGTGAGCACGGTGATGGATGTGGCGAGCGCTCGCCAGCAGTTCAGCCGCGGCCTGAAGCTGAACCTGCATGCCGATCAACTACAAAACGGCCTGCTGGAGAAACTGGACACCACCCTCAGGCCGTTCCGATGTGAGGGTAGCCCGGTCTGGATAGAGTACAGCAGCCCAGAGGCGTCCACCCGGATCGAGCTGGGTGAGTCCTGGCGTGTGCAGCCGGATGACAACCTGCTACTGGAGCTCCGTTACCTCGTAGGCGACCAGTCGGTAGAACTGGTCTATGATTGAGAAAGCTGAAAATTAAAACTTTGTCAGATAGCGGACTCATACCAATGTCCGCTTTAGCCACTGACCGGGCGCTGCTATCTTTGTGTCAAATTCTGGTTTGGCGGAGCATTTTCCCGCCTGGCAAAAAATGATGGAACATCATGAACCCTAACTATCTGGATTTCGAACAGCCAATCGCCGACCTGGAAGCCAAGATTGAAGAGCTTCGGATGGTTGGCAACGACACCGACATCAATATCACCGACGAGATCACCCGGCTGAAGAAAAAGAGCGTCAGCCTCACAGAGAGCATTTTCTCCGATCTCAAGCCCTGGGACGTGGCGCGACTGGCCCGTCACCCCCGCAGGCCTTATACCCTGGACTACATCGAATCCATGTTTGAGGATTTCGATGAACTGCACGGCGACCGCCGTTATGCAGACGACCTGGCCATCGTGGGCGGCACTGCCCGGCTAGACGACAAACCGGTGATGGTCATTGGTCATCAGAAGGGCCGTGAAGTCCGGGACAAGGTCAAGCGTAACTTTGGTATGCCGCGCCCTGAGGGCTATCGTAAGGCCCTGCGGCTGATGGAAATGGCTGAGCGGTTCAAGATGCCCATTCTTACCTTCATCGATACGCCGGGTGCCTATCCGGGTATCGGTGCAGAAGAGCGGGGCCAGAGTGAGGCCATTGCCTTCAACCTGGCCGTTATGTCCCGTCTGAAGACGCCCATTATTTCCACGGTAATCGGTGAGGGCGGTTCCGGTGGTGCTTTGGCCATCGGTGTCTGTGACCAGTTGAATATGCTGCAGTATTCAACCTACGCGGTTATTTCCCCGGAGGGTTGTGCCTCCATCCTGTGGAAGAGTGCCGAATACGCTGCCCAGGCTGCAGAGGCCATGGGTGTTACCGCTGACCGGCTGAAAGATCTCGGCCTGGCAGACAACGTAATTACCGAACCTCTCGGCGGTGCTCACCGCAACCCCGAAAAAATGTCGGAATCCCTCAAAGAGGTTCTGGCAAAAGGCGTCGCTGAACTCAGCCGCCTGCCACTGGATGAGCTGGTATCCCGCCGCTACGAGCGGCTGACCCGCTATGACACCGGGCGCTGAGCCCGGCTCCGGATTCCGCTGGCCGGAGGCCCTTTGCGCCCCGGTCAGAGAGCTCCCAGATCACGCCCGCCTGTGGGTTGCCCTGAGTGGCGGCCTCGATTCCACGCTGCTATTACACCTGGCAGTGCATTGTCATGGCCGCACTGGAACGGTGCGGGCAGTGCATATCAATCATCAACTTCAGCCGAATGCGTCGGATACCGAGTCGTTTTGCCGCGACCTGTGTGATCGTCTGGGTGTGCCGCTCTTGGTTGAACGGGTAACCGTTGCTGCAGCGGGCAATGGGGCCGGCGGTGCTGGCATCGAAGAGGCGGCCCGCAAGGCGCGTTATTCCGCATTCGAGGCGCTGATGCAGCGCGAAGACCTGCTTTTGATGGCTCACCATGGTGATGATCAGGCAGAAACAGTTCTGTTCCGGATGCTGAGGGGTAGTGGCGTGGCAGGACTGGCAGGCATGCCAGCCAGTCGCGCACTGGGCCCGGCGATCCTTGCCCGGCCCCTCCTGGGTTTTGAGCGGGCCAAGCTTGAGCACTGGGCGCGATCCGCCGGCCTGGCATGGATTGACGATCCCAGCAATATCGACCAGCGATTCGACCGGAACTTTCTGCGCCACACCGTGCTTCCGCCTCTGCGGGAGCGCTGGCCGGGGCTGAATCGCCGGCTCCGTCACACCGCGGAGTCCTGCGCCGAAAGCGAAGCGCTTAACCGCAAGCTGGCGGCTATGCAGTGGGAGGCTGTCGGCGGCGACCGGGATCGTCTGCCCGTTGATGGTCTGAAAACACTGGCTCTGGCGGAGCAGAAAAATCTGATTCGTTGGTGGGTTCGGGAGCGCGGGTTTCACGCACCCACAATTGGTGACTGGCAGCAAGTGATTCAGGACCTGCTGTTTGCACGGGAAGATAGGGAGCCGGAGTTCAGGGCCGATGGCTTCAGCCTGCGCCGTTTTCAGGGCGACCTTTGCCTGGTTCCCGATCGTGGAGCATTGCCGGACGTTCCTCTCGCCCTGGAGCCGGGTGCTGGCCTGACCTTCGGCGAATGGTCACTCAGGTTGGAGCCTGTCGTTACCCCGGAAAGGGCCTTGCCGCCAATACGGATATTTACGAGGCAGGGCGGTGAGCGGGTCCGTTTCCGTCCCGATGGTCCGTCCCGTTCGCTCAAGAAGTGGCTGCAGGAAGTCGCCGTTCCGCCCTGGGAAAGGGCCCGTCTGCCGCTGGTTTTCGCCGGTTCCGGGGAAGCAGCGGAGCTCATTGCCGTTGGCGATTTATGGTGTTCTGAACAATACTCGGGAGGCGCCCATGCCGCCGGTTGGCGGCTGGTTGTAGAGCGGGAATGTGATTGAGTCAATGGGGCCTTTCTGGTAGTCTGGCGTCCCATCTTGAGATGACAATCTCCCTCCTTCACCGAACCAGACAATCACGGAATCTGCATGACGCGTTATATTTTCGTCACCGGCGGTGTCGTGTCCTCCTTGGGGAAAGGTATCGCATCAGCCTCACTGGCCGCGATCCTCGAGGCACGCGGCCTGAAGGTCACTATTCTCAAGCTGGACCCGTACATCAACGTGGACCCCGGCACCATGAGCCCGTTCCAGCACGGTGAGGTTTTTGTCACCGAGGATGGCGCGGAAACAGACCTCGATCTGGGCCACTATGAGCGCTTTATCCGCTCCCCGATGAGCAAGCGCAACAATTTCACCACCGGCCGGGTTTACGAAGAAGTGATCCGCAAGGAACGCCGTGGTGACTACCTGGGCGGAACCGTTCAGGTGATCCCGCACATCACCGACGAAATCAAGCGTCGGGTTGTGGAAGGTGCTGCCGGCGCTGATGTGGCGCTGATCGAAATCGGTGGTACCGTGGGCGACATTGAATCCCTGCCGTTCCTGGAAGCCTGCCGTCAGCTGAAGGTGGAAGTCGGTCCTCAGCGTGCACTTTTCATGCACCTGACCCTGGTTCCTTACATTGCTACCGCTGGCGAGATCAAGACCAAGCCCACCCAGCACTCCGTCAAGGAAATGCGCTCAATCGGCTTGCAGCCGGATATCCTGCTGTGCCGCTCCGAGCATGAGGTAGACGCCAGTTCACGTCGCAAGATCGCCCTGTTCACCAACGTCGAAGAGCGGGCGGTTATTCCTCTCCAGGATGCCAAATCCATCTACGCCATCCCGCGCATGCTGTATGAGCATGGCCTGGATCAGCTGGTTATTGAACGCTTCGGTCTGGATGCCCGTCCTGCGGACCTGAGTGAGTGGGACAACGTTGTTGAATCGTTGATGAACCCCGAGCACGAAGTGACCATTGCCATGGTTGGCAAGTACATGGAGCTTCTGGACGCTTACAAGTCCCTGATCGAGTCCCTGCTGCACGCCGGCATCAAGACCCGCACCAAGGTCAATATCAACTACATCGATTCTGAAGATATCGAGCGTGATGGCACCGGTGCGCTGGCCAGTGCCGACGCGATTCTGGTCCCTGGTGGTTTCGGTGAGCGCGGCGTGGAAGGCAAGATCCGCACGGTTCAGTATGCCCGTGAGAATAAGGTTCCATACCTGGGTATTTGCCTGGGTATGCAGGTGGCCGTTATCGAGTATGCCCGTAACGTGGCCGGTCTGACCGACGCCCACAGCACGGAATTCCGCGAGCACACGCCGGAGCCGGTGGTCGGTCTGATTACCGAATGGCTGGATTCCACCGGTGAGCGGGAAGAGCGCACCGAAGAGTCGGATCTGGGCGGGACCATGCGTCTCGGCGCCCAGGATTGCGTTCTCACGGAAGGTTCCACCATTGCCAACTGCTACGGCAAGAAGACCATTCGTGAGCGCCATCGTCACCGCTACGAGGTGAACAACCATTTCCTGCCGAGGCTGGAAGAGGCTGGTCTACAGATCTCCGGTCGGTCGACCGATGGTCGCCTGGTAGAAGTTGTTGAGGCGCCGGACCACCCCTGGTTTGTCGCCTGTCAGTTCCACCCGGAGTTTACCTCCACGCCCCGCGACGGCCACCCGCTGTTCAGGGGCTTCGTTGAGGCAGCACTGGCCTGCAAGAAAGGATCCTGAGTATGGCGCAGAGCACCGTAAACGTCTCGGGAATCGAGGTCGCCAACCACAAGCCGTTTGTGCTCTTTGGAGGCATGAACGTCCTCGAGTCGCCGGAACTGGCCATGGAAGTGGCGCAGGCTTATGTTGAAGCCACCGGCAAGCTCGGCATTCCCTACGTGTTCAAGGCGTCTTTCGATAAAGCCAACCGCTCGTCCGTGAACTCCTTCCGGGGCCCCGGCCTGGAGAAAGGTCTGCAGATACTGGCGGACATCAAGAGCAAGTTTGGTGTGCCGATCATCTCGGACGTCCACGAGCCGGCACAGGCCGCTCCCGCCGCCGAAGTTTGTGACATCATCCAGCTGCCGGCCTTCCTGAGTCGCCAGACAGATCTGGTGGTCGCGATGGCGGAAACCGGCGCTGTGATCAACATCAAGAAGGCCCAGTTCCTGGCTCCCCAGGAAATGAAGCACATCATCACCAAGTGCGAGGAAGCCGGCAACGACAAGGTGATCCTGTGTGAGCGGGGCAGCAGCTTCGGTTACAACAACCTGGTCGTCGACATGCTGGGCTTTGGCATCATGAAAGCCATGGACGTGCCGGTGATGTTCGACGTGACCCACTCCCTGCAGATGCCAGGAGGACGAGCTGATTCCGCCGGTGGCCGCCGGGCCCAGGTTACGGATCTGGCTTTGGCAGGCATGTCCCAGGGCCTGGCCGGCCTGTTCCTGGAAGCCCATCCGGACCCGGACAAGGCCAAATGCGATGGCCCCTGCGCGCTGCGGCTCAGCCAGTTGGAGCCTTTCCTGCAGCGGGTGAAAGCTGTGGATGATCTGGTAAAAAGCTTTAAACCTATCGACACCGCCTGATTGGCGGTGTT
>CAZFQI010000034.1:0-17773 GCA_964520755.1 uncultured Marinobacter sp.
CTAATCCTGTGCTCATATCGGGCGCCTCCTACTTGCGGAACATTTTGAGCATGCGGTGGGTGACCCGGAAGCCACCACCCACGTTGATGCTGGCAATCAGCACCGCCACGAACGCCATGATGCCAACGGCAATATTCTCCGCCTGGGCAAGATGCAGAATGGCACCAATCACGATGATGCCACTGATGGCGTTGGTAACACTCATCAGAGGGGTGTGCAGGGAAGGCGTTACGTTCCAGATCACCTGCCAGCCAATAAAGCAGGCCAGCACGAACACGGTGAAGTTTTGCAGGAAGCTCTCTGGCGCGTGGGCGCCGACACCGTAGAGTGCCAGGGCGGTCACGACCAACAGAACACCTTTGCCGATCAGGCTGCGGCGGTCCGCATGTTTTTTGGCCGCGGCTTTGTCAGCCGCCGAAGGCTCCTCGGTGCCCGGTGCAGGCTTGGGACTGACCGGTGATTCCGGTTGTGGTGGTGGCCAGGTGATGTTTTCCTCGTTCACCACTGTGAGGCCACGGATGACGTCGTCTTCCATGTCGACCAGTGGCTTGCCGTCCTTTTCCGGTGTGAGCTCGGTCAGCAGATGCACCAGGTTGGTGGCGTAGAGGTCACTGGCTACCTTGGCCATGCGACTCGGCAGGTCGGTGTAGCCGATCAGGGTGACGCCGTGTTGATGGGCCACCTTGCCAGGTTCGGTCAGTTCGCAGTTACCGCCCCGCTCGGACGCCAGGTCGACAATCACACTGCCGGGCTTCATGGATTTCACCATATCGGCGGTGATCAGTTTTGGCGCCGGTTTACCGGGAATCAGGGCGGTGGTGATGATGATATCCACCTCTTCCGCCTGTTCGGCAAACAGCGCCATCTCCGCCTTGATGAACTCGTCGCTCATCTGCTTGGCGTAACCACCGCTGCCGCTGCCTTCCTCGTCTCCAAAATCCAGCTCGAGGAACTCGGCCCCCATGCTCTCGACCTGTTCCTTGACCTCCAACCGGGTATCGAACGCCCGAACGATAGCGCCCATGCTGTTGGCGGCGCCAATGGCCGCAAGGCCGGCCACCCCGGCGCCGATGACCATGATTTTCGCCGGCGGTACCTTGCCTGCGGCCGTTACCTGGCCGGTAAAGAAACGCCCGAAGTGATTGGCCGCCTCGATCACCGCCCGATAGCCGGCGATGTTGGCCATGGCGCTGAGGGCGTCCATCTTCTGGGCGCGGCTGATGCGGGGCAGGCTGTCGATGGCGAAAGACGTGATCTTTCTGGCGGCCAGTTTTTCCAGCAGTTCCGGATTCTGGGCCGGCCAGATGTAGCTGACCAGAAACGCCCCCTCCTTCATAAGGTCCGCTTCGTGCTTGCCCAGTGCCGGATTCTCCATGGGGGCCCGGACTTTCAGGATAAAGTCCGCCTCTTTCCACAGGGAGCTGGTGTCAGTCGCGATGGCTGCGCCCACTTTTTCATAAGCGGCATCGGAGTAGTTCGCCGCCTCGCCGGCGCCGCCTTCCACGATGACGTCGTAACCGAGTCCGATTAACTTGTGAACAGAAGGTGGCGTGGCGGCCACTCGCCGCTCGTCCTCAAAGATTTCCTTGGGGATACCGATTTTCATTATTGGCGTGCCTCCGGATTTCCCGATCAATCACTGGTTCTGGTTATCTACATACTAGTGCAGGTTGCCAGATCTGCCCGGAAAGGGGAGGTATCAGAGGTATATCAGCTCTGCTTGAGGGCCAGACGTTCGACTTCGGTTTGCGACAGGTGATCAAGCATCGCACCCCGGAACTGCCGGTTGATGAAGTGCTCGGTTTCGGCCTGGATGGTTTCCCGCTGGGCGGGTTTCTCGATGTAATCCATGGCCCGGAACAGGATGTAGCGGATGGTCATGCGGGAGATTTCATGAATGGTCTCGGGCGGCACGGCGCTCACCAGTTGCCGATCGATAATATCTTCGGCCATTTCCCGGGCGCTGGCTTCAAGTTGTGATTCCAGGGCCCGGCGCAGTATCGGGGAAGGGCCGTGGAGTTCTCGCACGGCCACGGTAGTTGCCGCCGGATTGGCCAGGAAATAGTGGTACACAAACGCCACCGTATCCCGCGACGCCTGTTCGGAAGAATCCGCCATCTGCCGCAGATCCCGGACCCCGGCTTTCATCTCCTCGGCAATGTAACCCAGTACCTGCAGGCCGAATTCATCCAGGCTCTTGAAGTGTCGGTAAAAGGTATTCGGATTCAGCCCCGCCTCCCGGGCAAGCTCCCGCAGCCCCAGCGACGTCAGGCTCCGGGTTTCGGTAATCAGCCGAAGCGCAGCCTGAATGAGTTTGAGTTTTCCGCCGGCTATTGTTTTCACGTTGTCCTCTATTTACGGGGCAGGGGCCGCGTTGGCGGGCGTTCCGAAAACCGCTGTGAATACGTCCCTGTACGCTTGCTCTCCGCCATCCCTGGCTCCGAGCATTTTCGGAACGCCCGCCAACACGGCCCCCGGGCAATGGCAAAGGCCTGCCAGATGCCAAACCAATGTTTAAGGGCGGGCCTGCATGAGTATGACGGTCGTTTGTGGGAAGGGCTTCCAAAACTGTCTCTCGCCATGGATGGCGAGAGCCAAGCGCCACAGGGATGTGCCGTAAGGAGCGTGTTTTGGAAGCCCTTCCCACAAATGACCAGCCTCCAAACCGGAGCCCGCCACGGAGGCCAACGATCAGTCACCTGAGGCCAATCACCGTACCGGCGGTATACGGTTGTCTACCAGCCTGTGTATACATGTGTCTACCGGCCATGATGACCCGCCGGACAACAACAGACAAGGCCAGCAGGAGTGCAGCAATGACACAGAACACACAGATCGCCATCATCGGCACCGGCTTCTCCGGCCTGGGCATGGCCATCAAACTCAAGGAAGCCGGCTACAACGACTTCGTGATCCTGGAGCAGAGTGACGACATTGGCGGCACCTGGCACCAGAACCACTACCCGGGGTGTGCCTGTGACGTGCAGTCTGCACTCTACTCCTTCTCCTTCGAACAGAACCCGAACTGGAGCCGGATGTATGCCCAGCAGCACGAGATCAAGGCCTACCTGAAGCACTGCGCCGAGAAATACGGGCTGATGAAGCATATCCGGCTGAACACCCATGTGGCCGGGGCGCGATTTGACGAGCACCGCCAACAGTGGACCCTTGAAACCTGCGATAGCCCGGCGCTGTGGGCGTACATGCAGGAGAAGGGTGTGAAGCCGGGAGACCGGTTGGATCGCTCCGATAAGGGCCTGCCGGAATTCACCACGTTGCGTGCGGATATCCTTGTTTCCGGGATGGGGGGGTTGAGCACGCCGGCCTATCCGGAGATCAAGGGGATCGAATCCTTCACCGGCAAACGCTTTCATTCCCAGGACTGGGACCATGGTTACGATCTGCGCGGCAAGCGGGTGGCGGTGATCGGCACCGGTGCCTCGGCCATCCAGTTTGTTCCGGAGGTGGCGAAGCAGGCGGCACGGGTGGACCTTTACCAGCGCACGCCGCCCTGGATCATGCCCAAACCGGATCGGGCTATCAGGCCGCTGGAAAAGCGGCTGTTCCGGAGGTTCCCGCAAACACTCAATGCCTTCCGTCAGAGCATTTACTGGTCCCTCGAGGCGCGGGTGCTGGGTTTTGTGGGTAATCCCCGTATTCTGAAGCTTGGTGAACTACAGGCCCGCCGGCATATTCGCAACCAGATTCCGGACAAGGCGCTGCGCAGGAAGGTCACCCCGGATTTCCATTTTGGCTGCAAGCGGGTACTGATTTCCAACAACTACTATCCGGCGCTGGCGCAGGATCATGTGGACGTGGTGAGCGAGGGTATCCGTGAGGTGCAGGGCAACATCTTGATTGATGGTCAGGGCAACGAGCGGCAGGTGGATTGCATCATCTACGGCACCGGTTTTCGGGCCCAGGACCCGATTCCTGCGGGCATGATCTTTGGCCGTAATGGTCAGGATTTGCTGGACGCCTGGAAGGATGGCGCCGAAGCTTATAAAGGCACCACCATCAGTGGCTTCCCGAATTTCTTCATGCTGATGGGACCGAACACCGGTCTCGGCCACAGCTCCATGGTGTATATGATTGAAAGTCAGATCCAGTATGTGCTGGATGCCCTCCAAAAGATGCACCAGCAGCAGTGGAGCAGCATGGAAGTGAAGCCGGACGCCCAGAGCCGTTACAACGCTTCCATTCACGCCAAGCTGGGTGACTCGGTATGGCAAACCGGCTGCAAGAGCTGGTACGTCAATGAAAATGGCAGGAACACGACCCTATGGCCGGGTTTTACCTGGCAGTTTCGGCACCAGACACGGCGCTTCGACGCAGAGCAGTACCTGTGTAAAGGCACCAGTGACAGTGTTGCAGGAGTTGATCCTGCCATGGCCGTCTAGGATTGGATCAGCGGGGCATTCAGCCGGCTTTTAACGGTGGATAAGTTGCGTTTTGGCCCGGATGGCCAATACTTAAGGCAACGGTCTTGCCGGTATCGGCCAAGGATGTCCCTCAATGAAGCTGTTTCACTGCGGTCGATGCGCCAACCTGCTTTATTTCGAAAACAGCTGCTGTACCAGTTGCGGAGCAAGCCTTGGCTTCGCGCCGGATGTTATGGATCTGGTGGCGATCGACCCGAAGGGTAACGAGACCTGGGAAGAGGTCACCGCCGGCGATCAATACCGTCTATGTGGCAACTACCAGAACCAGGGCGCCTGCAACTGGCTGGTGCCTGTCTCGGATTCACATGCCTTCTGCGTTGCCTGCCGTCTTAATCGCACCATTCCCGACCTGAGTACCTTCCGGAACCACGATCTGTGGGTGCGTCTGGAGAAAGAGAAACGTCGCCTGGTCTATTCACTGCTGCGTCTGAAGCTGCCTTGCGAGCCCCGGCAGGAAGACCAATACGGCCTGAACTTCGATTTTCTGGCCGACCAGCCGGCGATGTTTGACGAACGGGCGAAGGTAAAAACCGGCCACGCCAATGGCGTGATCACCATGAACATTGCCGAGGCAGACCCGGTGGAACGGGAGCGGATGCGCAGCCAGATGGCCGAGCCATACCGCACTGTTCTGGGGCACTTCCGTCACGAATCGGGCCATTATTACTGGGATCTCCGGGTGCGGTCCGGGCCATGGCTTGGGCCGGTTCGGGAGATGTTTGGTGACGACACCAGGGACTACAGACAGGCCATGGACCAGCATTACCGGTATGGCCCGCCCGGTGACTGGCAGAGCTGGTACATCAGCGCCTATGCCAGCAGCCATGCCTGGGAAGACTGGGCGGAGACCTGGGCACATTACCTGCATATGGTGGACACACTGGAGACCGCCTGGCAGTTCGGGATGCGCGTGAATGCCCGGCAGAGCCCGGCGATGAACAGCGAACCAGACCCCGCGTTTGATCCCTATCAGGCCGACGATTTCGATGCATTGATCAAGCACTGGTTACCCCTGACGCTTGCACTCAACAGCCTGAACCGAAGCATGGGGCATGACGACGCTTACCCCTTCGTGCTTGCGGCGCCGGTGGTGGAGAAGCTTCGCCTGGTACACCGAATAGCTCACGGTGGTTAATGAAAGGACCCCAAATGAAAAAGAACAAATCGATTGATTGGAAAAACTACGATCCCAATGACTTCTTCGATGAACTGATTGCCGCCAAGGGCAAGCCCCGGCCTGCGGCCACGGCGATTACCGACTACCTTGGCAATCTCGGTTCCGAGGAGATCCAGGCGCGCCAGCAGGCGGCCGAACTGGCAATACTGGAGATGGGGATCAGCTTCACCATCTACAGCGAGGGCGAGAATATCGACCGGGCCTGGCCCTTCGACATCATTCCCCGGGTGATCTCGCTCCGGGAGTGGGAAACCATCGAGCAGGGCCTGGCGCAGCGCCTGACGGCCCTCAACATGTTCATCAACGACATCTACAACGACCAGAACATCGTCAAGGACAAGGTGATCCCCAAGTACGTGTTCGCCAACTCCAAGAACTTCCGCGAGCAATGCCGCGGTTTTACACCGCCACTGGGGGTCTGGGCGCACATCTGCGGATCGGACCTGGTGCGGGACAAAGACGGCACCGTGTATGTCCTCGAGGACAACCTGCGGGTACCCTCGGGTGTTTCCTACATGCTGGAGAATCGCCAGCTGACCAAACGGGTGTTCCCGGAGCTGTTCGACAATACCAATATCCTGCCGTTGGATGACTACACCAACCAGCTGTTCGACATGCTGGCGTCGATTTCGCCCCGGCCACAGGACCACCCGAAAATTGCGGTGCTGACGCCGGGTATTTTCAACTCCGCCTATTTTGAGCATTCGTTCCTGGCCCAGCGTATGGGCGCCGAGCTGGTAGAGGGGGCCGACCTGGTGGTTGGCGAGGACGACTGTGTCTACATGCGCACCGTTGAGGGGCTTGAGCGGGTAGATGTGATCTATCGCCGCATTGATGACGATTTCCTGGATCCGGAGGAGTTCCGCGCCGATTCGACCCTGGGTGTACCGGGTCTGATGCGGGCCTGGCGCAACGGCAAGGTTGGCCTGGCCAATGCGCCCGGTGCCGGCGTGGCCGACGACAAGGTCATCTACGCGTTCGTTCCCGACATGATTCGTTACTACCTGGATGAGGAGCCGATCATCCCGAACGTGCCCACCTGGATGTGTGTGAACAAGCAGGACCAGGAGTATGTGCTTGAGCACCTTGATGAACTGGTGGTCAAACCGGCGAACGAGTCCGGAGGCTACGGCATGCTGGTGGGGCCGCATTCCACCAAGAAGCAGCGCGCCGAGTTTGCCCGCCTGATCAAGAAGAACCCGCGCAATTATATCGCCCAACCCACACTGAGCCTCTCTGTGGCTCCCACCCTGTGCGACGAGGGCCTCGCGCCCCGACACCTGGATCTGCGGCCCTTCGTGTTGCAGGGCGTGAGAACGTACGTTACCGCTGGAGGGCTTACACGGGTGGCAATGCGCAAAGGTTCCCTGGTGGTGAATTCCTCCCAGGGCGGTGGAAGCAAGGATACCTGGATCGTGGACGAGGAGAATTGATGTGCTGTCACGTGTAGCGGAACGACTGTACTGGATGGCCAGATACCTTGAGCGGGCCGAGAACAACGCCCGAATGATCATGGCCTTTAATTCCCTGGCGCTGGATATGCCCCGGGAAACCCAACTGTCCTGGAAGGGACTGGTGGCGGTGACGGGCATGGGCGCACTGTTTGACCAGCATCATCAGAAGGCCGATGAGCGCAACTGTGTGAAGTTTCTGGTGGCCGACGGCTACAACTCGAGTTCCATCGCGTCCTGCATCAAGGCCGCCCGCGAGAATGTCCGAACCACCCGGGACCAGGTTCCAACAGACGCCTGGGAGGTGATCAACGAGCTTTACCGGTACATTCTCGAGCATGTAGATCAGGGCGTTGGTAAGCGGGCGAGGTACGAATTCCTCAACGAAATCGTGGGTCGCTGCCAGATGCTTAATGGCTTGCTGGCGGGGTGTATGAGCCACGATGCCGGATACGATTTTATCCGGGTCGGGCGCAACCTGGAGCGGGCGGACATGGCGACGCGGCAGATTGAAGTCGGCGCCTTGCAGTTCCTCGATGGCTGGGATGGCACCGAAACCTACGGTGGGTTGTTGTGGACCAGCGTCCTGCGTTATCAGAGTGCCTTCCAGATGTACCGTCACAACGTGCGGCGCAAGGTCAGCGGGCCTCTGGTTATTCGCTTCCTGCTGCAGAACGAGCCGTTCCCGCGATCGGTATTGCACAGCCTCAGCGAGGTGGCCGGGGCCCTCGGCCGCCTGCCAAGGAACGAGATACCGTTACGCACCGCGTTGCAGGCGGTACGTCACACCCGGGAGGGCGATGTGGATGCGCTGATCCGCAAGGAAGACGTGATCCTGTTCCTGGAAAAACTGCAGTTGGAAATCGGTGAGCTTCACGACGACATTGCAGAGACCTGGTTTCCTGTCTACGAGACAGCCTGAAACCCTCAATTTTATTCGCCTGCGAGATAGGTTCCATGTCGATTCATGTTGCCCTGAGTCATACCACCCACTATCGCTATGAGCGCCCGATAACCCTGGGCCCTCAGATAGTTCGTTTGAGGCCCTGTCCGCACGCGCGAACCCGGATCCTGAGCTACTCGCTGAAGGTTGAGCCCGACGGTTACTTCCTCAATTGGCAACAGGATCCTCAGGCCAACTATCTGGCCCGTCTGGTGTTCCCGGAAAAAACCGGTGAGCTGAAGATCACGGTGGACCTTGTTGCCGAGATGGCTGTGATCAACCCGTTTGATTTCTTTCTGGAACCCCGGGCGGAGACTATCCCCTTCGACTACGAGGAGTGGCAGACGGCCGAGTTGGCGCCTTATTTACAGAAACTGCCGGAAACACCGGAATTCCGTAAGTGGATGGCCACCATAGACCGCAAGGAAACACCCAGTGTGGATTTTCTGGTGGGTGTGAACCAGCGTGTCGCCGATCGGATCGACTATCTGATCCGGATGGAGCCGGGCGTACAGACCCCGGAACAGACCCTGGAAAACGGTTCCGGCTCCTGTCGGGATTCAACATGGTTGCTGGTCCAGACACTTCGCCATCTGGGCCTGGCGGCGCGGTTCGTATCCGGTTACCTGATTCAGTTGAAAGCTGACCAGAAAGCGTTGGATGGCCCGTCCGGCGCAGAGGAGGACTTCACCGATCTGCACGCCTGGTGCGAAGTCTTTCTGCCGGGCGCCGGTTGGGTGGGGTTGGACCCCACCTCCGGCCTGTTTGCCGGAGAAGGACATATTCCACTGGCCTGCAGCCCCGATCCGTCTTCCGCGGCGCCGATTACCGGTATGGTGGAGGAGAGCGGGGTCGAATTCGAGCACCAGATGAGCGTACAGCGGATCTGGGAAGCACCACGGGTGACCAAGCCCTATACCGAGGCCCAGTGGCAACGCATCGTCGGGCTTGGTCACGATGTCGACCAGCGACTGACCGAGCTGGATGTGCGCCTGACCCAGGGCGGCGAGCCCACCTTTGTGGCAAACCATGACCGGGACGAGCCGGAGTGGAACACCGAGGCGATGGGTCCCACCAAGCGCAAGAAGGCCATCGAGCTCTATCACCGGATGCGGGACCGCTACGGTGCTGGCGGGCTGGTGCACTTCGGGCAGGGTAAGTGGTATCCCGGCGAGCCGCTGCCCCGGTGGTCCCTGAACTGTTTCTGGCGCAAAGATGGTGAGCCACTCTGGCAGGATGAGCGCTGGCTGGCGGATGAACGCGCCGAGGGCAAGGCGACCCCGGAAGCGGCCCAGCAGTTTCTGCAGGGGTTGGCGAGACAATTGGGTGTTGACGAAAAGCAGCTGTTTCCGGCGTTTGAGGATGCCTTCTATTACCTGTGGCGGGAACGCCGGCTGCCGGTCAACGTCGATCCTTTCGATGCCAAACTCGAGAACGCCCTGGAGAGGAAGCAGCTGCAGCAGATCTTCAGCCGAGGTCTGGATGAGCCTGTTGGCTACGTGCTTCCCCTGCGTGTCTCCGAAAAGGAACAGGCCTGGGAAACCGGCCCCTGGTTCCTGCGCAGCGAGCGCTGCTACCTGATTCCGGGCGGCTCCCCCATGGGCCATCGGCTGCCTCTGGACAGCCAGCCGTGGGTGGAAGAAGCCGATTACCCCTGGATCCACGAACAGGATCCCTTTGCTCCCCGCGGCCCGTTGCCTGCCAGTGAGGAGATCCGCCAATGGAACAGCCTGGGACATGCGGGACAGCCGTCGCCGGAACCACCTGAAAAAGGGAAATCGGCACCCGAGATTGTCCGCACGGCTCTGTGTGTGGAGCCCCGGGATGGCATTCTCCGTGTTTTCATGCCGCCGCTGGAGGAGCTTGAGCCCTACCTGGCATTGGTGTCAGCCATCGAGAAAACCGCTGCCACTCTCAAGCAACCGGTATTGCTGGAGGGCTACGAGCCACCCTCGGATCACCGGATCACCCATTTTCGGATCACCCCGGACCCGGGGGTGATCGAAGTGAATGTGCAGCCGGTCCGGACCTGGGATGAAATGGTGGAGCAGACCGAATCCCTTTACGCGGATGCCTACGAATGCCGGCTCACCTCCGAGAAGTTCATGATGGACGGCCGTCATACCGGCACCGGTGGCGGCAACCACTTCGTGCTTGGCGCCCAGAAGGCAGAGGATTCGCCCTTCCTGCGACGTCCGGACCTGTTACGCAGCCTGATCAGTTACTGGCATAACCACCCCAGCCTGTCCTACCTGTTCTCCGGCCTGTTTATCGGTCCCAGCTCCCAGGCGCCGAGAATCGATGAAGCCCGCAACGATCACGTGTTCGAAATGGAATTGGCCTTCAGGGAGATGGAGCGGCTGTGCCCGGTGGGCAAGAAAGTCGCGCCCTGGGTGGTGGACCGGCTGCTCCGTGACCTGCTCACGGATGTGACCGGCAATACCCACCGGGCGGAGTTCTGTATCGACAAGCTCTATTCCCCGGACGGCCCCGGTGGGCGCCACGGGTTACTGGAATTGCGGGCCTTTGAGATGCCGCCCCATGCCCGGATGAGCCTGACCCAGCAACTGCTGTTGCGGGCGCTGGTGGCCCGTTTCTGGGAACAACCCTACAGGCCTTCCGGACTGGTTCGCTGGGGCACCGAGCTGCACGACCGGTTCCTGCTGCCGCACTACGTCTGGCAGGACTTCGAGGACGTCATCGACGACATGAAGGCGCAGGGCTACCCACTTGAGAGTGAATGGTTCGCGCCCCATTTTGAATTCCGTTTCCCCCGGATCGGCGATTACAAGGTCAAAGGCATATCCCTTGAGCTGCGCTCGGCCCTGGAGCCCTGGCACGTGACGGGCGAGCACGGCGCTATTGGCGGCACGGCCCGCTACGTGGACTCCTCGCTGGAGCGCTTGCAGGTGAAGGTTCGTGGCGCTGCGCCGGATCGTTACCAGATCACCTGCAATCAGGTGCCATTGCCGCTGCAGGCCACCGGCATGGCGGGGGAGTTCGTTGCAGGCGTGCGCTATCGGGCCTGGCAGCCGTCCCAGTGCATGCATCCAACCATTGGTGTGGATGGCCCGCTGGTTTTTGACATCGTGGATACCTGGAATGAACGCAGCCTCGGGGGTTGCGAGTACCACGTAACCCACCCCGGTGGCCGGAATTTCGAGACTCTGCCAGTGAATTCGTTCGAGGCCGAAGGCCGGCGTATGGCGCGTTTCTTCCGGATGGGTCACAGCTCCGGACAACAACCCCTGCGGCCGGTTCCGGAGCATCGGGAGTTCCCGTTCACCCTGGATCTGCGATATCACAAATAACACGCGGGAACTTACTGTTTGATACTGGCCCGGGAGACTGCAAAGCGGCTATGCTTCCAGCTCACTGACCAATGGAGCCTGAATTCACGGTGGCGAAGCAGCATGCAGTAATTGACATCCTCCGCCAGTACCACCCGGTGCCGGATCGGTTTGATGAGCTGGGCTCCCTGGGCTCCGGACCGAAGTCCCACTGGCGGCCATTGCTGAAGCAGTTCAACCTTGAGTCAGTCGACAGTCTCAATATCAGGGCTCAGGCCGTTTCGAATGCCATTGCCGAAGACGGCGTAACCTACAACGTCTACGAGGACCCTCGTGGAGATTCCCGGCCCTGGGAAGTGGATCTGCTTCCCCTGGTCCTGGGCGCTGATGAGTGGCAGTGGCTATCGAAAGCCGTCGCCCAGCGTGCAGAGCTTCTGGACAGCGTTCTGGCCGATCTGTACGGCGAGCAGTCGCTGTTAAAAGAAGGCCTCATGCCCCCCGCACTGGTTTACGGTCAGGCGGGTTTCCAGTGGCCCTGTCAGGGTATTGAGCCAGCGGGTGGTCGGTTCCTGCACCTGTACGCCGTGGATCTGGCGCGGGCGCCGGACGGCGGCTGGTGGGTAATGGCGGACAGAACCCAGGCGCCCTCGGGGGCCGGTTACGCCCTGCAGAACCGGTTGGTGATTTCCCGGGCGTTCCCGGCGCCATTCCACAACCTTCCGGTCACCAACCTCTCGGAATTCTTCCAGGGATTCCAGAACAGCCTGGCGGGCATGTCGCCAGCGGGAACCGAGTCGCCGCTGTGTGTGCTTCTGACCCCGGGTCGGTTCAACGAAACCTATTTCGAACATGTGTTCCTGGCCCGTTACCTGGGCTTGCCGCTGGTTGAAGGCCAGGATCTGACCGTGCGTGATGACACGGTCTACCTGAAAACGCTCCAGGGTCTGCGCCGGGTACACGCCATTTATCGCCGGCTGGACGATGGCTTCTGTGATCCGCTGGAGCTGCGTGCCGATTCCGTGCTTGGCATTCCCGGGCTGCTGGGTGCCGTGCGGGCAGGCAAGGTGCTGATGGCAAATGCCCTGGGTTCCGGGGTTCTTGAGAGTGCCGCGTTGTTCGGCTTCCTGCCGGAGATTTCGAAGAAATTGCTGGGCTCGCCTTTGGCCATGCCGTCGGTGGCGTCCTGGTGGTGTGGTGAGAAACCGGCCCTGGACTATGTCATCGAGCACCTGGACGAACTGGTGATCAAGCCGGCGTTCGCGAGCATGCGAATGGAGCCGGTGTTCGGTTATCAGGTGAAGGGTGCGGAGCGGGACGCCCTGATCAAGAAGATGCATGCCCATCCCCATGCCTTTGTCGGCCAGGAGCTGGTGCACCTTTCACAGGCGCCGGTCTGGAAGGGCGAGCGGGACCAGCCGCTGGCAACCCGGTCCATCGGTCTGCGGCTGTTCGCTGCGGCCACGCCTTCCGGCTGGCGGGTTATGCCCGGCGGCCTGACCCGCGTCGCCATGGACGAGGGCGTGGAGGTTATCTCCATGCAACGGGGCGGCTTGTCGAAGGATACCTGGGTGCAGGCCCGCTACACCGCACCCTCCAAGTCCCTGATCAAAAAGCGGCTGCAGGTGTCTGATCTGCTCGATGGTGAGAGAGATACGCCCTCCCGGGTGGGGGAAAACCTGTTCTGGATGGGCCGGCACTCGGAGCGGGCCGAGGCGACTGCCCGGTTATTGCGGGCGGCGTTCAACCGGCTCTCTGGCCACGACCAGGCCAGTGAGGAAGCCCTGCTCGGGCTGCAACAGGCAGCCGAGCAGTTCGGGACGCTTCCGGAACCGGAAGAGGATGCGGTGCCGGAGCCGCTTCCCGGAATGTTGCTCAGGGCGGTCAGCGATCTCAAGTTTCCAGGCTCGATCGCGTCCATCCTTCAGGCCTTGTTGTTCAATGCCAGTCAGGTCCGGGACCGGCTATCCTCCGACAACTGGCATACGCTCAATCGGGTGGGCAAGCCCCTGAGCCCGGCGCCAAGCACGCCGGACCAGTCGATCCGGGCACTGAATCTGGTGTTGCTGGATTGCATCTCACTGGCAGGCTTTGCCATGGATGACATCACCCGGGACGCCAGCTGGGTGTTCCTGGTGATCGGTCGGCGTCTGGAGCGGCTGGCCAATCTCTGTACCCTGATCTGTGTGCCATTGTTCAGCGACCGATTCAGCCGCCACGCCATGCTCGAGTGGCTGCTGGAGGTGGCGAACTCGGAAGTGACCTACCGCACCCGATACCGCCGGACACCGGAGCTTCTGGGCGTAGTCCATACCCTTGTGATTGACGCGAGTAACCCCCATTCGGTGATGTTCCAGCTGCGGCAGCTGCAGAAGGATCTGCCAGAGATGGGCCGGAAAACCGGGCAACTGTTTCCCCCGGATCTGGGCGAATCCCTGCAGCGGCTGCAAGCCCTGGATCTGCATCCATTTGAACGCAAACGCCCGGACAAAGCCTGTGAGGCCCTGGCGGAGCTGTTGTGCGACATCCGTTCTGAGGTCTATCGTGTATCGGATGAAATCCAGCGGCAGTGTTTTATTCACACCCGGTATTCCGACCGACCGGTAAAACCGGATTGAGGCGTCTGTCATGACATTTATTCGCTACCATGTGCGTCATGAGACCCTGTACCAGTACGATCAGGTGGTGGGGGAGTCCCATCATTTGCTGAGACTCACGCCGCGAGAGCTTCCCTGGCAGAGGAACCTTGAGCACCACCTGGCAATCTCACCGGAACCCTCGGCAAGGCGTTCCTTTCTGGACTGCTTTGGCAACCGGATTACCAAGATTCATTTCACCGCCGACCACGAGTACCTGCAGATCATCAGCGAGTTTTGGGTGGAACTGCGCGACCGGCCGAAACCGTCGGCATCCTCTGCAAAAGTCCCCTGGGAAACCGTGCGCGACCGCCTTCGGTACCGCGCGGACAGGAAGTTTCCGCCGGACCATCTTCAGGCCACGGCCTTCCGGTTTGTCTCCACCAATGTGCCCATTGATTCCCAGTACGCCGCCTATGCCCGCGAGGCATTTCTGCCGGGGCGGCCCCTGGTGGAGGCGGCGGAGGACCTGATGCGGATGATTCATCGCGATTTCCGCTTCGATGCGACGGCAACGGAAACCTTCACCCCGGTGGAGCAGGCGTTCAAGGCCCGTCGCGGGGTCTGCCAGGATTTTTCCCACATCATGATTGCCTGCCTGCGCTCGGTTGGCCTGGCCGCTCGTTACATGAGCGGTTATATCCTCACCCATCCGCCCGAGGGCAAGGAGCGGCTGGTCGGCGCCGATGCCACCCATGCCTGGGTGGCTGTGTTCGTGCCGGATTTCGGCTGGCTGGAGCTGGACCCCACCAATGCCCTGAGGCCGGATATGGAACACATCACCCTCGGCTGGGGCCGGGACTTTTCCGATATCACACCGATGCGGGGCGTGCTGCTGGGCGGCGGCGAGCATGAACCGGAGATTGCGGTCACCGTGGTGCCCGAGGAGGAGTTCGCCTCGCTGTACGCCGATGGCGAAACCTACCTGGAAGAGTTGTCTCCCTGAATAGGCGGGCCGCTTTATTCCAGCTTGAGCCCCGCCATACGTTCACTTCCTTACGGCAGAAAACGCGGTAGCAAGCTATGCTTGCGCGTTTTCATTGACCGCTGGAATACCCGGAATGCTTGAAACCTTTTTCTCCACCTACATCAGCAGCACCATTCGCTTTTTGTTCCTTCTGGCGCCGTTTTTCGTGGTGACCATGTTCCTGGCGCTGACCAGGGGCCTGCCGGCAACCGAGAAGACATCGATTATCCGCCGTGCCTGTGTTTCGGCATTTATGATGGGCGTGATTCTGTTCTTTGCCGGCCCGCTGCTGTTCAGTGCCATCGGCATTACCCTCAACTCTTTCCGGATCGGTGCCGGCAGTCTGCTGTTCCTGACGGCCATCAGCCTGGTGACCAGTGGCACCCGGAACCACGCCACCGGTTTGCCGGATGAGGATCGGGATGACATTGCCGTTGTGCCACTGGCCATTCCGGTGATGATTGGCCCGGCCACCATTGGTGCGATCATGGTGTACGGTGCCGAGCTCAACCGGGTATCCGAAGTGACCGGCGGGCTCCTGGGGCTGGTATCGAGTCTGTTGATCCTGGCTGTGCTGCTGCATCTGTCAGGCTACCTTGAGAAGGTGCTGGGCAAGACTGGCCTGAACATCATGTCCAAGATCAGTGGTCTGATCCTTTCGGCTATGGCGGCTGAAATCGTGCTGACGGGCATTGCGGGTTTTATTGCGTCCACCTAGAGTATGCCCCGTTCCGTTCTTGCAGCAGGGTGTCTGATGTCTGCCAATACCATTGAACACAATCGCAAACGATACGATTTCTCCGGCGTCGAGTCGGTCTGGCTGTTTGGTTATGGCTCCCTGATCTACAAGGTCGATTTTCCCTTCCTGGAGCAGCGCCCGGCGTCGATTCGGGGATGGGAGCGGCGGTTCTGGCAGGGATCCCACGATCACCGGGGAACCCCCGAGTCGCCGGGCCGGGTGGTAACCCTGGTGGAAAAGCCGAATGCTGTCTGCAAGGGCATGGCGTTCCGGGTGTCGCCCAATGTGTTCGAACACCTGGATGTCCGGGAAAAGAACGGTTATCTGCGCCTGAGCACCACGCTTACCTTTGACGATGGCAGCCATGCCGAGGGTCTGGTTTATATTGCCACCGAAGACAACGAGGCCTTTCTGGGCCATGCGCCGGATGCCGATATTGCCCGCCAGATCGCCTCTGCCTCGGGCCCCAGCGGTCCCAATGCCGAGTATCTGTTGAGGCTGGCGGAATCCCTCCGTGCGCTTGGTGCCGACTGCCCACACACCTTTGCCATTGAATCTCACCTGAAGTCTGCCTCCGAAAACGACACGCTTGCCCACTAGAACGTCAAGCAGACAGGGCATTGCGTAAAGATCCTGCAAAGCCCGCTTCGGGGCACTGACATTCTCTCCCGGTTCGATAATCTGGGTTCAGAGGCATCCGGCACTGGGTCCGGATGCGAGATCTGTCTCTGAACAGAACGGGAGAATCATCATGAAGCGATTGTTGATCGGAAGCCTGATAACGGCATTCCTGATGGTGTCTGCTCCGGTGATGGCTGATGATGACCGCCGGGGTCAGGGTTGGCAAAAGCACCATGAACGCGGCAAAGCCTCACCCCCGGGCCATGAGAAAAAGTTCCTGCAGGCCCATTACCGCGACAGCCATTACGATCGGCACCATCACAAGCCCCGGCACTACAAGCAGCATAAGTGGGACCGCAAGCACCACAATCGTTATGATCGCCAACGCTACCATGGTGACAAGCGCCATTGGGGCAAAAAGCATAAGCGCGATGTCTATCGCGACAGGCATGACCGCCGGCGTGACTGGCACCGCCACCATTCAGGCCATTACCGCATCAAACTGGGCTACGGTGACGGATTGCCGCCGGAGGCCCGGATTGGTCGGATCATTCACGACACTCACGTGCTAATTGAATCTTCCCGGCACTGAATGAAGCTTCCTGGCTCCGGAGCTGCTGTTGCTCCGGGGCGGGGTTGAATCCTCTTGCAGGCTCCTTGCGCCGGTGCTGCAAACCTATGAGTAGCAGGGGCACGACAATCATCAGGCTGCCGGCCAGGAACCACAGGTCGGGCACCTCTCCGAACCAGATCCAGCCAATCCCGACGGCCCAGATCAGACCGGTGTATTCAGCGCTGGTGACCTGGTTGGCGTCCACCTGGCGGTAGGCCAGCAGTACGGTGATGTTGTAGCCCAGAATGAACAGGGCCGAGCCCAAGGCGCCGATCAGTATGCCCGAATCCCATTGTGCGCCTTCCCACCAGGCCAGGGCCCCGGCTGCTGGCAGAATCAGCAGGTAGTTCAGGAACAGTTTGTGGACGGTGCTCTGCTGTTTTGGCAGTTTCCGGACCAGAACGGCGTTTATAGCCAGAGCAAAGGCTGAGCCAAGCGCCGCCACGGCCGCCCAGTTGAATTCCACAGGCCGTAGAATGAGCACAATGCCGGCAAAGCCGCTGAACACGGCGGTGACACTGAGCGGAGTGAGCTTTTCCCGGAACAGGAACACCGAGAGCACCATCACCAGTATGGGCGCTGCATAGAAGACGGCGTTGGCGGTCGCCAGCGGCAGGTTGCCCAGGGCGATCACCATGCACAGGAGGCCGGCCAGGTGGATGTGGGCCCGGAAGGTGTGGATTCTAAGCCCGGCGAACAGGTTTTTCCGGTCCAGTTGTTTTGCCAGCGGCACCAGGAACGCCAGGGTGATCAGGCAGCGCAGGAAGGCAAACTGGAACACCGGGGCGCCGGGCTCCAGCAGTTTGATGAACACGTCAGAGATCAACGCCATGGCGTTGCCGATCACGAGCAGCAGGATGGCGCTGTTTACGGTTTTTCCTGACATGTTTTTCTCCT
>CAZFQI010000034.1:17873-31278 GCA_964520755.1 uncultured Marinobacter sp.
ATTAGAAAATTAGATAATGAAGCTGCCACCCCTGAAAGCCCTGCCCGTATTCGAAGCCGTTGCCCGTCTCAACAGCTTTTCCCTCGCTGCCGATGAGTTGGCGGTGAGCCAGAGCGCCGTGAGTCATCAGATCAAACAGCTGGAAACCTACCTCGGGGAGCAGCTGTTCTGGCGCAGTGGGCGGACGCTGTCGCTGACCGACGAGGGACGGCAGTACCTGGATGCGGTTAGTTCAGCGCTGTTGCAGATTGAGCGGGCCAGTGAGCAGCTGTTGGGGCACGAGGAGGCCCGGCTGCGGTTGTCGGTGTTCAGTTCGTTTGCGGTGCGCTGGTTGGTGCCGCGGTTGCCGTACCTGCAGCGGCTGCATCCGCAGCTGGATCTGGCGCTTGAGATGAGCAGTGGGAATCCGGTGCTGTCCGATCGGGTGGCGGATTGTTTTATCACCATTCGCACGGATGCGCCCGCTTTCAGCTATGACAAGCTGTATGAGGAGCGGCTGTTCCCGGTGTGCAGTCAGGATTACTGGAAGCGGATGCGGCGGGAGCTGGGGCGGGATGATCAGCCGGAGCAGCGGGATGAGCCGATGTTGTCGGCGGAGGAGCTGGCGCGGTTTCCGTTGTTGTCGACCCACAGTATTTTCGACCGCGCGAGCGGGGACTGGCAAGCGTGGTTTGACGCGGCGGGCGAGCACATGCCGGGTACCGCTCGGGTGCAGCATTTCAGTCATATGCTGCTGGCGCTTGAGGCGGCGCGGTTCCATCAGGGGGTGGCCCTGACCAATGACTACATGTTGAGTACGCGCCGGGATTCGGAAGATTTTGTGCGCCTGCCGGCCCATTCGGTCATGACCGGTGACACTTTCTATTTTGCCTGGAAGACCAGCCGACGGCAGGAGCGGGGGATCCAGACCCTGCGGCGTTGGCTGGTGGACGAGGCCGTCAGGAGCCGGCTTTTGGCGGTGCCTTCGGGCTGAAGGCGCAACGGTCTGGTTTGATGTCGAGCAGCGGGGTGCCATCCAGACAGTCCAGGCCGCGGACGATCAGCGTTCCCTTTTCGACGCGAACGAGTTTGACCATGGACGTGCCAATTGGATTGGGCCGAACCGGGGAGCGCAGGGCGAAGGTGCCGAAGGTCTGGCCGTCGCTTCTGGGGCTTTGCCGGACCAGATCCCGGCGGCTCTGGTCCAGCCAGTAGAGCACCTCGATGGTGTCGTAATCTTCGAGCCCCGCCAGCGCTTCGTGCCACAAAGAATCCAGAACCAGTTGGCATTCCGGGCCGTCCAGGTCGCCCTGGCGGGGGCAATCCTTGCGATCGCGCCAGGGGGTCCGGATGGTACCGATGAAACGCAACGTAGCATCAGAGGCCGGTTCGAGTTCGACGGCCTCCTCGTTGAGGCGTAAATCGCCAGGGTCGGTCATAGGTTGATCTGCGCCCTATTTTTCTTCTCTTGGCGGACGTTCGACCACCTTGCGCTTGCCTTTGGCGCACCGTGAAAGCGCCTTCAGGCCATCGGCATCGAAGGCATCCACGCGAATCACGTCGTAGAGCGCTTCCAGTGCTTCGAGCAGCTTGTCGCACTCCTCTTTTTTCACGATGCCCTGGTCACAGGCCCAGTCCACCAGTTCCTTGCGTTCATGGCCCATCAGCAATGCAATGCCGTCCACCTCGTCCTCATCGCGGTTGCGAATGGCCTCATGCAGCCGGCTGCGCATCTCTGCCGTTTCGTTGGCCAGTTTGTAGGCATTGAGGACCCGTCCCAGCGGATCCTCGGGATCCATGGTGGTGTAGGCACCGCGGCTGATGCGCTGGCGCACCGGAGTGTCCTTGACGATGGAGTCGGCGACCTTCGCGCCCAGCTTGTCATCGGGACCGTTGAGGCCGGTGGCACCCAGCGGGAACACGAGCAGGCGCAAGGGCCAGCGCAGGGCCGGAACCGGGAAGTTGATGATGGCTTCCCGCATGGAGCCCTGCAGATCCCGCAGGCAGGTTTTCAGGCACCATTCAACCACGGGGCGCTGGTCGTCCGGGTAGCCTTCCTCATGCCATTGCTTGATCACGGCAGTGGCGTAGTACAGCTGAACCAGGCAGTCGGCCATGCGGCCGGAGAGCCGCTGGCGGGCCTTCAGGCCGCCCCCAACGGTCAGCAGGGTAACATCAGTCATCAGCGCGAAAGCCGCCGAGAACCGCGCCAGCTGCCGGTAGCAGGGTTTGATATCGCCCTGGCGTGGCACAGATTCGATCCAGCCACGGGTCAGCCCCAGCAGTAATGCTCGCAGGGCATTGCGGGTGGTGTGAGCCAGATGGCGGTAGAAAATGCCGTCGAATTTTTTGGCCGCCTTGTCCTCATCTTCCATGCCCGCGGCTTCGATTTCCTCAACAATGAACGGATGGCAGCGGATAGACCCCTGGCCGAAGATCATCAGGCTGCGGGTGAGGATGTTGGCGCCCTCGACGGTGATGCCAATGGGCACCGCCTGATAGGCCCGGGCCAGGAAGTTGCGAGGGCCGGTGATGACGCCTCGGCCTGCTACCACGTCCATGGCGTGGTTGATGACTTCCCGCATCAGATCGGTGTTGCGGTATTTCAGCACGGCGGACGGCACCGAGGGCCGCACCCCCCGGTCCAGCATGCCGGAGGTCAGCAGCCGTGCAGCATCCATCATGTAGGTGTAGCCGGCGATGGGCTCCAGGGCTTCCTGGACCCCTTCAAACTGGCTGATGGATCGGCCGAACTGTTCCCGGGTGTAGGCGTAGGAGCCGGTGGCCAGGCTGGCGACCTTGCCGGCGCCGGTGCCCAGAGCCGGCAGGGAAATGGAGCGGCCGATGGACAGGCATTCCAGCAGCATAGTCCAGCCCTTGCCGAGCATATCCTGGCCGCCGATCACCTGTTCCATGGGGATGAAGACATCGTTGCCCCAGGTCGGGCCATTCATGAAGACGGTGTTCATGGGCAGATGGCGGGCACCGGCGTTGACGCCTTCGGTGTCACGCGGAACCAGCACACAGGTCACGCCGATCTCGTCAGACTCACCCAGCAGCTTGTCCGGATCGTAGACTTTGATGGCCAGGCCGATCAGGGTCGCCACCGGGGCAAGGGTGATGTAGCGCTTGTTCCAGGTGACTTTCAGGCCCAGTACTTCCTTGCCGTCCCACTGGCCCTTGCAGACGATGCCTTTGTCGGGAATGGCGCCAGCGTCGGAGCCGGCCACCGGGGAGGTGAGGGCAAAACAGGGAATCTCGTCGCCGCCGGCCAGTCTGGGCAGGTAGTGCTGTTTCTGCTCATCGGTGCCGTAGTGCATCAGCAGCTCGCCGGGGCCGAGGGAGTTGGGCACCATCACGGTCACGGCGGCGGACACGCTGCGGGTGGAAATCTTCATCACGATTTCGGAATGGGCGGTGTTGGAGAACCCCAGGCCACCGTCCTCTTTGGGAATCACCAGCCCGAAAAAGCCGTTCTCACGGATGAACTTCCAGACCTTGTCCGGCAGGTCGTACTGCTCGTGGGTGATTTTCCAGTCGTCGAGCATGGCGCACAGCTTTTCCACCGGGCCGTCCAGGAAGGCCTGCTCCTCGCTGGTGAGGTGCGCCGGCTTGGCGTCCAGCAACTTGTTCCACTTGGGCTTGCCGGAGAAGAGCTCGCCGTCCCAGTCCACCGAGCCGGATTTCAGGGCTTCGGCTTCAGTATCCGAGAGTTTGGGCAATCGGCTGCGCACCCAGCCAAGCAGGGGGCGGCTGAGCTTGTCGAGGCGCAAGTCCCCGGGGATAACCAGGACCAGCGCCAGTGCCAGCAGAGCACCGCCACACAGAATGCTGATCAGGTGCCATTCGTCCTGGAACAGACCCACAACGGTGGCAATGGACATGACGGCAGCGGCCGTGGTGCCGCCAATACCCAGATAGATCAGCACCAGGGCACTGATCAGTAGCAGAAGAACACTCATGTGAAGACCTCCGTATCGTGAATGCAATCAGCGAGAAACTGTCCTTTACCATCGGCCAAAGCCTGAGCAGTTGCAAGGGGAGCAGGAGTCGGATGTAAAGATTGATTGCAGTAATGAAAAGCATTGTCAAAAAACCGGAAGTTTCCCTCTATTGATTGATCCAGACTGCCACTTATAGAGAACACATAGCCTCATTCTATAAAAAGTGTCCGGAGTTTAATGATGTTTGGCCAGCTCACCGTTGCGAAACGCCTAGCCCTTGGCTTTGGTCTTATTCTCTCGCTGATGATTGCCATCAGTCTTATTGGTAACCAGCGGGTCGGTTTTATCGACAGAACACTGACCGAGGTGGGTGATGGCGCCGCCGTGAAGCAGCGCTACGCGATTAACTTCCGGGGCAGTGTTCATGACCGGGCCATAGCCATTCGCGATGCGGTACTGGTGGAGAACGACCGGGATCTGCAACGCCACCTCGCGGATATTGAGCGGCTGAAGGCTTTTTACCGGGATTCCGCCGGCCCGATGGATAGGATGTTCCGGGAAGAGGGCGCTAACAGCCGGGAAAAGGAACTGCTGGCAGCCATTAAAGAGATCGAGCTCAGGGCCCTGACGTTGACCGACGACCTCCTCGAACTGCGCCTCGCTGGCAATATCGATCAGGCTCGGGCATTTCTGCTCAGCGATGTCTCCGGCGCTTACTCGGAGTGGCTGAAACGGGTGAACGCCTTCATTGATTACCAGGAAGATGTGGTGACGAGCGGCGTGGATGACGTTCGCGAGGCAGCGAGTACCTTTAATGCGTTGAACCTGTCAGTCACCGGTCTTGCGGTCGTTCTGGGTGCCGTTGTGGCACTGGTGATCATCCGGAGGCTGAAGAAGATTCTTGGCGGTGAGCCGGAGGATGTTGCGCAGGCGATTCGTCAGCTGGCCGACGGAGAGCTGGATCAGGATATTCAGACTCGCTACCCGGACAGTGTCATGGGCGCGTTGCAGGATACCGTGGAGCGACTGGGCGGCATTATTCGGGAGGTCCGCTCCGCGGCGGAAGAACTGTCCAGCTCGTCTTCTGAACTGGAGGCGACGTCCGACAACAACAGCCGTCAGATCCGTATGCAGGCTAACGAAGCGGAACAGATGGCCACGGCTGTGAACCAGATGGCGGCCACGGTGAATGAGGTCGCCGGTTTCGCGGCCAGCGCCGCAACTGCAACCCAGAAAGCCGACACCGAAGTAGAGAGCGGCAATCGCGTGGTGCAGGAAACCGCGGCCTCGATCGGAGAACTGGCCGAAACCCTGGAGCAGGCAACCCAGACCGTACACCGGGTGTCCGAGGACAGCGCCAATATTGAAAAGATCATCGAGGTGATCAATGCCATTGCCGAGCAGACCAACCTGCTGGCCCTGAATGCCGCGATCGAGGCAGCCCGCGCGGGCACCCATGGCCGGGGTTTCGCCGTGGTGGCCGACGAGGTGCGTTCTCTGGCCTCAAGAACCCAGGACTCCACCCGGGAAATTCAGGAGATGATTGGCAACCTGCAGGCTGGCGCCGGTCAGGCGACCGAGGTTATGGAAAGCAGTCGGGAGCTGGCGCGTACCACGGTGGACAAGACCAGCGAGGCGGAAGCTGCGCTGGCCCGGATTCGTCATGAGGTGGGTGCCATCAACGACATGAATGCTCAGATCGCCAGTGCCTCGGAAGAGCAGAGTTCCGTTGCGGAAGAGGTCAACCGCAACATCAGCCGCATTCACGATGCCACCGTGGAGACATCCGCCGGTTCCGAGCAGGTTGCCGGGGCCAGCCGGGATCTGGCCGTACTTGCCGGTCAGCTGCGTTCCCGGGTCAGTGTGTTCCGGTTCAAAGGCTGAGGCCGCAGATTAACAGCGCCAGGGTCGCCAGCAGCACCGCGACGTTGATGCCAAGGAGGGTGTTGAGCTGTTCGGGGCGGTTGAGCGCGCCGGGGAGCTTGACGCTTATCCAGATCGCTGCCGGCAGCGGGGCGACAGCAAGCGCCGTCCAGGCCGGCAACCAGCCAACCCAGATCGCCGCGCCCACAATGCCAAAGCTGCTTAGCAGCAAAAGTGCAACCAGGCGGGCGGCGGCCGTCTTCCCTAGGGTAATCACCAGGTGTCGGCGCCCGACTTTCCGGTCAGCTTCGGCATCCGGTATCTGATTGATCAGCAGTAACTCACTGACCAGCAGCAGGCCGATGGTGGAAACGGTAAGGGCTGTTGCGTCCAGCCGGGCCCCCAGGGCAATCAGACTGCCCAGAATCATCACCGGGCCGAACCCCAGCCCCGGAGCCAGCAGGCAAATCAGCGGTGAACGGGTAATCCAGCGGGTGTAGGTGAGCACCAGCACCACGCCGGCGGCGCCAAGTACCAGCATGGGCAGGCCCCGGAGCCAGAGAAAGTAGAGGCCAATGGCGACAACCAGTCCCAGGGTGCCAAAGGCGGCCAGCAAAACCTGCCGGGCGGCTGAGGGCACTTCTGGCAAGGCACCGCTGCCGCCGGAGAATGGCGTGCGACGGGTAATCAGATCCAGTCCTGAGGCAAAGTCTTCGTACTCGTTGAGCAGATTAACGGCAGCGTGGGCGAGCAGGGCGCCGATCAGAACCAGCAGGGTATTGAGCAGGGCCGGAGGCTCGCCCTGGTGCCAGGCTACAGCCACGCCAAGGCCGGCACACAGCGGTGCGAGTACCAGAAAATTGGGGCGGGAGGCGCGCACCACCGCAACGGTTTCAGACATCGGGTCCTTCCTCGGCTAACAGAGGGGGTACCGGGGCAGATGCTCAGACGTAGCCGGCGGCAAACACCAGACCGAGCACAACCGGCATAACCACAAGACTGCCCAGATTGCTTAATAATACCAGCGAGGCGACCTTGTGTGGCTCCTGCCGATACTGTTCTGCCACCATGTAATTGAGCACGGCTGGCGGCAAGGCTGCGAATACCCACAGCGCCGCCACCTGCATCCCGGGAAGATCCAGAACCGCAATCATCGGCCACGCCAGGATCAGGCCGCTGGCGGGGCAGGCAATGGCACCCAGCATGCCCAGTTTCCAGTCACTGAAATCGATATCCAGCATGCGCACGCCAAGGGCAAAGAGCATCAGAGGGATGCACACCCCACCGAGCATGTTCAGGGTTTCCAGCAGCCACTCTGGCAGGGGCACGCCGCCGAGATTGACCGACAGCCCGGCAATACTGGCAAACACGATGGGAAGTTTCAGGCGTTTTACGATGGAGGTATGGGGGTCGAGCATGTACAGCCCCACCGAAAAGTGCAGCAACATTTCCACGATAAACAGTACGATCGCTGCAGGCAGGGCTTCATCACCGAAGGCCAGCACCAGCAGCGGGATACCCATGTTTCCGGAATTGTTGAACATCATCGGCGGCAGGAAGGTCTTCAGGTTCAGCTTCAGAACCCTGGCCAGTGGGTACAGGACAATGCCCGATCCGAGCACAACCACGGTGGCCGCCAGTGCCAGCCGGGCATACTCCTGCAGCGGAGCCTGCTGGTCGGCAAGAACGGCAAAGACCAGCATGGGAACAAACAGTTCCATGTTGAGAACGTTCAGTCCCTGGATGTCAGGCGTCCGGTAGCGGCCATAGAGTGCGCCGCAACCGGCGATCAGAAACACCGGCAACATGGTGGACAGAATCTGGCCAATCATTGAACAGGCTCCGGGGAAATGTTTGGAAGTTTTTATTGGATAAACCGTTAGGTTCGCAAGTATCGCCCTGCTTGGGCAAGTGTTTATCGACGATGTTCGACCAAAGCCGGATATGAACATGGTGGCTACATCGGCAGCCGACAGTTGCGATGGCCGTTCGGGCCCACCACAATACCGTTTTCCAATGTTGTTATCTGCCCTGGAGAGTCCCTGTGTCCAGCCCGTTTGATCAGCCGGTTTCCCGGGAACACACCTGTTCCGTCAAGTTTGATGCCCGCAAGGCGGTTTTTGGCACCGAGGATGTTATCCCGGTCTGGGTCGCCGATATGGATTTCGCGGCACCTGAGGCGGTCACCCGGGCGCTGAGGGAGCGGGCGGAACATCCGGTTTATGGCTATACCCTGTTTCCGGACAGTCTTTACCAGTCGATGATCGACTGGTTTGCCAACCATCACGGCTGGGAGATCCAGCGGGAGTGGATACTGATGGCGCCCGGCGTGGTGCCATCGATCAACGCCGCGTGCATGGCCTACGCCGGACCCGGTGAGGGCGTCATTATCCAGCCGCCGGTTTATCCGCCGTTTTTCAGTTCGGTGCGGCACAGTGGCCGGGTGGTGATCGAAAACCCGCTGGTGCCGGAGGATCCGGACACCGGAGACCGGGGCCACTACCGCATGGATCTTGATCATCTGGAGCAGTGCGCTGCCCGCCCCGATGCCCGAATCCTGCTGCTGTGCTCGCCCCATAATCCGGTTGGCCGGGTTTGGTCTGAGGAAGAACTGACGGCGGTGCTGGATATTGCTCGCCGGCACCGGCTGGTGGTGGTCTCCGACGAGATCCATTGTGACCTGACCTTCACGGATAAACCCCGCCACACAATGCTGGCAAATCTGGCCGGTCCTGAAGATGCACTGGTAACGGCGGTCGCACCGAGCAAGAGTTTCAACATGCCGGGGCTTGGCTTGTCCGCTCTGGTTATTCCCGATGCGGACCGGCGCAAGGCAATGAAGGACGTGTTTGAATCCATGCATCTGCCCCAGTGCAATCCGTTCAGTGTTGCCGGGTTTGAGGCTGGCTACCGCCATGGCGGTCCCTGGCTGGACGATCTGATGGGCTATTTACAGGCGAACCGGGACTATGTGGTGGATGCTGTTGGCCAGCGCCTGCCCGGAATTCGCGTGTCCGCTCCGGAGGGCACCTATCTCATGTGGCTGGATTGCCGCGAACTGGGCCTGGACGACGCGGGTCTGAAACGCTTTTTTGTCCGGGAAGCCGGTGTAGGCATGAATCCCGGACTTTCCTTTGGCGGCCCGGGCAGTGGCTTTATGCGTTTGAATATCGGCTGCCCGAGATCGGTTCTGGAGGAGGTCATCGGCCGCATAGAAGCGGCTCTCTAGCGAGTTACCCGTTCCTCGGTCCTCGTTACTGTTGTCCTTCCAGGGAACAATGATCCTCCACCAGTTGCCAACGAGGAGGCTTGTTCATGCCGGGCATGTCACCGTTGGTTGCCCGGATAGCTTCCCAGATCTGACCGCCGTGGGTGACCAGGCTGCCAACCGTGTAGCTTTTGGAAAATAGCCACGGGTCCGGTCTTACGCACATGCCGGAAGACGTCTCACCACGTTTGCTCTTGCCGACGGTTTGGCCGGCACCGGCCTCGGTGCCTTTCTGGCCGTCTCCGGTCCGGGTTTGATCAACCGGTTGCTTACGGCCCTCGCAGTCCGGCACAGAATCCAGTTCTTTCCAGTCGAACGTAATGCCCGGCTCCAGGCCCTCGTGCAGTTCGCGGGACTCATACCAACTGCCTTTGTGAAAGACCGCAGCACCGGCTGGATAATAGCGGGTAGGTACCCACTTTGACTCTTCGGGATCACAGGGCTCTGCTGCAGCTGGCGCCGACAGGCCAGCGGTCAACAGGACCAGAACCAGGCAAAAGAAGCGGTGAGAGTTTCCTGGCGTAGGTTTAATCATGGGGGTCTCCTTTTGCTGAGCGCTCTGGGTTTGGGTAGTGGGTGTGTTTCCGGGTCTGCGTGGCCAGCACCAGCCCGGCCAGGATCAGTGCCCCGCCGATAACATGAAACAGCCCGAGGGATTCGGCCAGGAAAATGCCTGCCAGAACCGAGGCAAACACAGGGGTCAGGTACATAAAGATGGCCGCCCTGGCCGGGCCAATTTTATGCACACCGTGGTTCCAGAATCCATAGGCCAGGATCCCCGGGAAGATGGCGAAGTACAGTAAGGGCATGGCGGTGCTTTGCGACAACTCAAAGCCACCAGAGAAGAACACCAGATCCGTCAGATAGAAGGGCAGGACGACCAGTGTGCCCAGTAAAATCTGGGTGGTCAGAAACGTTAGTGCAGGCAGTGGTACGGCCTGCCGTCTCAGTAGCACTGAGAACAGGCCCCAGCTGAATACCGCCGCCACCATGATCAGATCCCCCGGCTGGGCCTGAAGGCTGGTGAGCACCGAGAGATCACCGCGGGCAATCACGGTAACAATGCCGGTGATGGCCAGTGCGATCCCGAAGGCCTGGACCGGACGGGTGCGGTCGCCAAGGAGAATCCAGGCCAGCAGTGCCACGAAAATGGGGATGGTGGCGTTGATCAGGGCAATATTGGTAGCGGTGGTTGTGGTCGCCGCGAGGTACAGCAGGGTATTGAACGCCCCCACACTGAAGGTCGCCAGCGCCAGCATGGAACCGAACCGCTGGCGGATAACGTCGCGGTGGCGCCAGAGACCCGGCAGGCCGAAAGGCAGCAGGATGGCCAGGGCGATCACCCAGCGCCAGAAGGACATGGAGAGCGGCGGAATGTTCTCTACCGTGCCCCGGGCGACAACGGCGTTGCCGGCCCAGAACAGAGGTGTAAGAACCAGCCCGATGTAGGCCAGGCCGGGAATTCGTGACAAGACTCCGGCGTTCTCGGAAGACACAAAGGCTCCTGTGGGGTTGGTGATGCCCGAAAAAAGCCTAGCATACTACTCTCCGGGAACTTCTGCCTCCGTACCAATGTGGTAGGCGGCAAAACCGGCCATCACGACCTGGTCCACGGCCATACCGATAACCCGGCCATCGGTGGTGGACCGGATGGGGTGCTGGGCATTGGTGATCGGATCGGAGACGTAACCGAGAATCTCCCCTTCCGATACGTTTGCCCCCAACTCAATTTCGCTGAACAGGATCCCGCCGTGGTCCGCACGAATCCAGTCGGAATCGTAGTAGACAGGCTCCGGATCGCCCCACACGAACATCCGGGAGATCATGCCCTGACGCTCCATCAGGCTGGTGAGGCTGTTCACGCCGGCGCTGATCTGGTGCTGCTGGATACGATGGGATTCGCCGGCTTCCAGGGTGACGGTGCGAATACCGGCTTCCACAGCGGCCGTGCGCAACATGCCCGCAGAACCGGAGCTGTGCACCACCGCCATGCGGTCAAAGCCCCGGGTGAATTCCGCCACGTCCGGGTTGTTCATGTCGGCGCGAAGTTGCGGCAGGTTGGTGCGCTTCAGTGAGCCGGTGTGAATGTCCACCAGCATGTCGCACTTGCGAATCACGTTCTCGAACAGTGAGTGAGCAATCCGGTCGGCCAGGCTGCCATCGGGGCTGCCCGGGAAATGCCGGTTGAGATCGCGACGATCGGGCAGGTAACGACTGCCCTGCTGGAACCCCGGCAGGTTCACAATCGGCACGCCGACGACCGTGCCCGACAGTTTCTCCGGGTTCAGGTCATACATGGTCTGGCGGATGATCTCGATGCCGTTCAACTCATCCCCGTGAACCGCACCGGTGAGGCACAGCGTCGGGCCGGCGTTGATACCGTTGACCACCAGAACCGGGGTTGTCTGGGACAGACCGGCAATCTGGATGCCGGGCGTCCAGGCCAGGCGGGTAGACGTGCCGGGCAGGACATCATTGTCCAGCAGCGTGAAGACCTCGCCTTCGCGAACCTCGGGCTCCGGCTCTGCCACCGATTCGGTTGCCATGACCTCCGATTCTGCGGCATCTGCGTCGGTATCAGCGGGCGCTGAAACCTGTGCCTCCGGTGGCGGCGCAACCTGCTTCAGATCGATGTTCGGGGCTACTTTGCGGGAACCGGCTGAGGGTGTATCGATACCGGCTCCGCCCTGTGGGGCTTCCGGCTGACGGGCTTTGTTGTCCTTCCCTTTGGTCTGCAGAGGGGCCGACTGCTCAACGTCCTCGACGCTCTCGTCCTCGGCCAGTTCCGCGATCAGCACTTCTGATTTTTTGCCGGCCTTTGCCGAATCGGTTTCGGCCAAAACAGGTACTGACAGCCAGGGTATGACCAGGCCAATCAGCAGGATCCGGGGGGACGGTTTTTGAAGCCGCTCAAACAGCATATTTCCTCACGGTTCGTCAGTGTGCGCTCAAGGATAGAGTGCCTCTGGCGGTCATGAATACTGCTGTGACAAAGGTTTAATGCCACTTTCATGAAATCCGGGCAAGTTATAACGAAGACAGTTATACGCCGGAAAAGTGATTAACAATATGGGTGTTTTGCGAAATCCCGTGTGCTTTCGTTACCCCCGCGTTAGCTGTCGTGTACGGCATGCCACAGATCGTCCTCCCGGAACGCCCTGTGCTCGGCCTCCAGTTTCAGCAAATGCGCCAGGGCAGACCGTGCCGCAAGGCCGTGGATGGCGGCCGGAACATCGTCATAGGCTTTGGCGGTAAGAGCTTTCAGATCCACTGGCGCCAGGGCTTCCAGCGCACGGGCCACCTTGTGCTCACGGGACAGACGGTGGGTGATCAGGAAATCGATGACGGCCTCGGGATGCCCCATCAGGAAGCCGTGTGCCGGGGCAATGTAGCGAATGGATTCGGCCAGCAACTCGTAGAGCGACTCTATGTAGGCCTTCATGTCGCCGTCCGGCGGATTAATGACCACCGTTGAGCCCTGCATGATGTGGTCACCGGAGAACAGCAGCTTCTGATCGACCAGCAGAAAACACAGGTGGTTCGACGCGTGTCCGGGGGTATGCAGTACCTTCAGAACCCCGGCTTCGGTCACAATCAGATCGCCGTGCTCCGGTTCATCGTCGGCCCGGAACGTCTGGTCCTGGCCGGCACCCGGAGGCGCGGGCCAACCGAACACCCGGCAACCGGTGCGCTCTTTCAGGGCAGCAACCGCCGGCGAATGATCCTGGTGCGTGTGGGTTACCACAACCTGATCAATCACCCCACCGGTCACCTCCAGAATCCGATCGATATGGGACTCGTTGGCGGGGCCGGGGTCAATCACCGTGAAGCGTTCATGGCCCAGAATATAGGTGTTGGTACCTGGCCCGGTCATCATGCCCGGATTGGGCGCCGTCAGCCGGGTAACCCGAGCCGCAACCTCAACCGGCTCACCGGGAACAATCTCCGCATGGGTCGACCCCTCACCCTCCGGATCAAGCTTGGCCGCCTCATCATAGGCCGGCGCACCCGGTTCCAGCGTCACCGGCTTGCCCTTTTTCATCGCCGGCCAGGGCTTACTTGGATAGGGCTCCGGCGGATTGGCATGGGCGTAGCGCATCAGCGCCTCAGTGGTGTCGAAATCACTGAGCACTCGCAGCGTCCGGATCGTCGGCAACCCCAGCAAACACTGCCCATTGCGATGATCCTCAAGGGCCTGCTCCGGGCGAATCCAGACATGATCAATGGTTTCGACCCCGTCGTGCCCGGCCAGTTGCCCTTCAGGAGCCGGCGTCACGAAAAACCGTGTATCGAAACGCCTCGGCGGCCCTGGTGGCGTAATCCAGTGGCCAAGGTAAGCCAACCTGTCCAG
>CAZFQI010000035.1:0-29513 GCA_964520755.1 uncultured Marinobacter sp.
TGCCTGAAGGCACTCCCGCCGCTTTCCAGTGAGCAAATACAGGGCCAGTTGACTTAAAAGCTGCTAAAACAGTCGTTTAAAATTCAGCTTATCCGCTGAATCCTCCTGGCGCCCCGATATCCCTCCTGACATTGTCAAATAACTCGACACTCTTCCGACCGCTCAAGCCTTCACTGTGCGTTTTCCATTTGGTGATCTGTATACCGTTCTTGGCGGTTACCAAGTGTTACGCTTTCTGCCGATCTGTTACAGAAGTTTGCATGAGTTACAGAGGCTACAAGGGCAGGAGGCTTATGTTCGGCACACAACAATCACAAAGGCGCCGGATAGCACACCAAAGGTTAGTCGCCATCGGGTCACTGGTTCTGGCATTGCTGGCTGCCCCGGCGGCAGCCGCCGACGGGCTTGACGAGGAACTCGAACGCCTCAATGCTGAAATTGCCAACCATTCCGAGCGGGTATTCGCCCTTGAACAGAAGGTCCTTCATCCAGCCAATACCCGACTGGCAGTTTTTCTGACACTTCAGAGCCGGGATGCCCTCGATCTTGATTCCGTCGAGCTGTTCGTCAATGGCCAGCCCGTGGCTTCCCACCTGTATTCTGAAAGAGAGCGGGCCTCGCTTGAACGTGGCGGGATCCAACAGTTGTTCACCGGGAATCTGGAAAATGGCGAGCACGAGCTGAAAACGGTGATTACGGCCCGCTCCGCCGATGATGATTTCGTGCGTCGGGAATCCATCCATCGGATCAGAAAGCGCCCCGGCGTGCTCCGTTTGCAGCTGAGCCTGGAAGCCCGGGCGCCCGATTACGAACCTCGGGTTTCTTTCATGGAGTGGGAGTAGGGCGCCATGATGTTGCGGTTCCTGCTGTTTGTGTTGCCGCTGACTGTTTCGGGTTTTTCCGTGGCGGCCACCCCGGCAATGCCGGACGAAGTACTTTCTGGTCTCAAGCAATTCCGGCAGGCCGGAGAGGTTGTCGTAGATCTTGGGGAAGGGCGACAGCAAGCGCTCTATGAAGCTGCGGAGAAGGCCCGAATCGCGGGCAGAACTGATGAAGCCGGGCGAATCCTGGCCGGTATGAAAGAAGGCTACTGGGCGGCTCTGGGTTACCTCAATCTTGCCAGCGATTACGCGAAAACTGATCTTAACCCGGCGAGGGCGCTGGTTGCGCTGCGGGTGGCGTTAGCCATGTCCGATGGTGATGCCGATTCCGAGCGTAGCCAGCAGCTGAAGAATAATCTGCGGGTCCGTGCCGGCTACCTTGCCCACCAGCACGGCGAGTTCGACAAGGCGATCAGCTTTCTCGAGAAGGTCGATCTCGATAGTTTCAACACACCACGGGCCCTTTACCTTCATGGCCTGGCCCTGGCAGAAAAGGGCAATCACCGGGCCGCCATGCAGAGCTGGCATCGGGCGAGGAAATATCCCCTGGCATACCCCGGGGTTGCCGACGCCTGGATTGGCATGGGGCGTGGCTACGACCTTTCCGGCTATCTGGGTCAGGCCGGAGAAGCCTACCTTGCCGCTAACGCTGCGTTCGAGAGTGAACGGGTGACCCTCCGCAAACTGGCCGGAAAAATTCGGGAACAGGGGGCCTATAAAACCCTGGTGGAAGATGCCCGGGAAACCGGCGTCGACTGGTTTCTGGCCGACAGCCGCACACTGACCCAGCCGCGCATGGCCTATCTTCTTGGCTTCATGGAGGACCCTGACGCCCAGAGGGCCGCAGGGCGAGTGGCAGCCCTTCGTTCAATGGCGGTAAAACTTGAACGCCACGGTCACGATCTGGCGGTGTTTCAGGGAGCTCTGAGAGAACAGTTGGTCGGCATCCACCAGCAGGACTCCAGGCAAAGCACCGCCGATCTTACTGCGCGGGGGGAAGAGCTTGGTGCATGGGTGCAGCGCCTCGCGAATAAAGCCGGTCCCGGCCAGCAAGCCCGCATCCAGGCTCTCCGGAAAACCCTCGTGGACACCCAGACCCGATTGCGCCAGGTCCGGAGCAAGGCATCGGAGCAACCCGAAACACTGAAACAGTTGCGGCGCTCAGCCGCTGCGCTGACCGAGCGCAACGAAGCGCTGTTACTGTCTGTTCATCAGTTGCTTGAAGCATCTGAAACGGCGTTGGACGAACTGGCTCTCGACTATGTCGAAGCGAGGGACCAGGGCATGGCCTTCGCACTGGACAAAACCGAACAGCAGATTGCTCACCTGTATGAATATCTCGCCCTTCAGAACCTGGAGGAGACCCAACCATGATCCGGCCGTTTCAGAGCTTCTGCCTTTCCTTATTGATGGTCGCGCCGGCTGTGGCCCAGGAATCTTTCCGCGTGGAACTGGGCCGGGACGGTGAGACCATCGGGGATATGCGTCCGGTGTTCCTGACCTTTGAAAGCCGGCCGATGCCTGCAATCTCGCCTTCGGAAGTTGCCCGCCGTTACCATCGCCTGTTCCGCACATCCGACGAACCAGAGGTCCGGATTGATGCTCTTAACCGCCTGAGCAACATCCGGGACCGTTCAGGTAAAGACATAGGGTTCTCTCCGGCTGAAGAGGAAAGGGTCTACAGCGAAGCGATCAGCAGTTATGAATCCATTCTGGCGCGCGGATCCTACGGGGGACGGCTGGATGAACTGCTTTACCAGATGGCCAAGGCCCATGCCCTGACAGGACAGCAGGATGCGTCTATCCAGAGGCTGAAACAGCTGGTTGGGCTCTACCCTGAGTCGCCTCTGGTACCGGAGGCCCGGTTCCGGTTGGCGGAATCCGCCTTTGCGGCTGGCCAGTACGCTGAAGCAGAAAGCGGCTACCGGCAATTGATTGAATCCGGCGACAGTGAAGAGTTCAGCACCAAGGCCCGATACATGCTTGGCTGGAGCCAGTTCAAACAGGGGCCGTCTGCATGGAACCGGGCCGCAGCCACCTTTGTCGAGGTTCTGGATGAGTTCCTCCCGAAGAAGCGAAGCCTTGAGTCTGTCAGTGAATCCAGTGTTGATACCATCGACGATACCTTCCGTGTTCTGGCATTGATGGCGGCCCGAAATCGTGGCGCGGACACGCTCATTTCCTGGCTGGATAAGGCCCAGCCGCGCCCCTGGGAGCACCTTCTGTTCGACCGGCTCGCTGACTACTACGTCATCCTGGGCCAGACCGAATCAAGTGTCGCTGCCAATCGAGCTTTCATTGAGTATTCACCCAATCACCATTCAATTCCTGCCTTCCGGTTGCAGGTGGTGGATGTCTGGCAATCGGCCGGGGATCCCGAGAAGGTTCGCATGGCCCGGGCCCGATTCGTTGAGAGCTATAGCTTGGATACCGCTTTTGCCGGGCTGAATGGGGGGCAGCAGGAAAAGTGGCGGAGCTTCAGCAGACGGCTGGCGGATTATCACTATGATTTGGGCGCCCGCTTGGCAGAACAGGGTCGGGTGGCAGATTCTGAGACCGCTTTTACCCAGGCCGCTACTTATTACGAAGGACTGGCGTCCCGGGTTGGCCAGAGCGGCGAGGTCCTGAGACTTGCCGGGGATGCCCGACTGCAGGCGGGGCATTATCCGGGAGCGCTGGGTAACTTTCGCAAGGCTGCCTATGAAGCGCCCGGTTACGGTGAGGCGGCCGATGCTGCCTGGGCCGCCGTCACCCTGTTGAGAAACGGCGTCGACGAGCAGTACGGGACTGCCGCATTCAGACCCGAGCTTCAGGATCTTTCAGACGAAGCCAATCGTTTTTACCAGCGATTCGCCGGTGATAACCGGAGTTCCGGCCTGATGGCGGATCTGGCTGCCCGTTGGCTTGCTGCCGGCGATCATGAGCGGGGATTGCACTATGCGTCGCAGGTTCTTACCGCCCCCGGGGCATCGCCGGCAGAGCGATACGCTGCATGGCAGGTAACGGCCCGGATCCGCCAGAAAGAGGGCGATTATGGACTGGCGGAACGCGCCTGGAATCAGGCGCTGGATCTTGCCGAGAGCAATCAGCTCAAGCTTGTGACCGGCGACCAGCTGGCGGCCATTCGCAGGCAACTGGCGACGGCGGTCTATCGCCAGGGGGAAGTGGCAGCATCCCAGGGCAGGCTCGGAGAGGCTGTGGGTCATTTCCGCCGGGTAGATTCAGTGTTGCCCGGCTCGGAAATCGCTATCCGGGCCCGTTACGACGCCGCCAATACCTTGCTCAAGGCCTCGGACTGGACAGCCGCTGTTGCCGACCTGCAGGCGTTCCGCGCCGACCATCCGCAACATGAGCTGACTGCGGGTATCAGTGAAAAGCTGGTACACGCCTGGATTCAGTCGGATAAACCCGCCCAGGCGGCATCCGAATTGCTGCAGGCCGCTGAAAATCATGCCAATCCCTGGCAATTGCGGCTGCGAGCCGCTGAATTTCTGAATGAAGCCGGCAATGTAGCGGAACGGAATGCCCTCTACAGGGACTTTCTTGCTACCGGCCCGAAGGCTGGCGACGGGTCTGAACATGAGCGGCTCCAGACCTTCCGTTATCGCCTGGTAGAAACCGGCGACGATCCGGATTACTGGCGGGAAGCACTGGTGCAGTCAGAGCTGGAGAGCACCTGGCACAGTGCCGACACCCTTGAGTGGGCATCCCGGTCTTCTCTGGTACTTGGCGCCCGTTCGGCTGCCGCGTTTACCAGCATCAGCCTGAGTCAGCCTCTGGAACAATCTCTGGCGCGCAAGCAGAAGGCCCTGGAAACCGCTCGACAGCGATTCCTGGATGCAGAAGCCCTCGGCGGCGAGCGCGTTCTGTCTGAGTCGTTGTTCCGCCGGGCAGAGCTCTACCGGGGCCTGGCCAAAGACCTGATGACGTCAGCCGTACCTTCAGACCTGAATGAGCTTGAGGCCATGCAGTACCAGATGCTGCTTGAAGAAGAGGCGTATCCCTTCGAAGAGAAGGCCATTCAACTGCACACTGAAAATCACCGCCGGATTACATCGGAGGGCTATGACGCCTGGATAGGTCGAAGCCTCGGCGTTCTTGCGGAACTGCACCCGGGACGATACGAGCGGAGTGTCAAGTGGCTCAGCTGGAACATGGAGTCTAACGATGGGGTGTAATCCTTTGCGTAAAGCAGGGCTGCGTTGGGCATTCCTGCTGCTGGTGTTTCTTGCCGGTTGTGCCGGTCAGGAAGTCCGGCAGCCACAGGAGCCGGCCAGAACTGATCCGGAAATGGCGGCAAGCTTTGAAAAGGAAGGGCGCAAGGCCTTTGAAGAAGGTCGCAAAGGTGCGGCGGTGAGAGCCTGGCAGAAAGCTGTGGAACTGGACCCCACCAATGCCGTGATCGTGAACAACCTGGCGCTGGTCCTTAAAGATCAGTACCGGTTCGCCGAAGCCGTCAAATTACTGGAAACAGGCATTACCCATTCACCGGAGGTGGCGGAACTGCATTTCAATCTGGCGGTGATTGCTGAGCTCTATCTGCTGGATCTGGAAACAGCCCTCACGCACTACAACCATTATCGGGAGCTGACGAAAGCAGACGACCAGGAGGTGGCCGGGTGGATTGCGGACCTGGAAAGGAGGCTGGAATAAATGGTTGGTAGCCGGCAAACCTCTAAAAACCTCTTTAATGCGCTGCTGTTGGCAGGCCTTCAGGTGCTGTTCGTCAACCAGGCGCAGGCGGATCAGGATGACACTGTCAGGCTCAGTGTGGAGGGCTTGTCTGCAAGTCTTGGCGAAGACGAGCCCCGGGTACTTTATATATTGCCCTGGCAGGCGCCGAGCCTGCCAAGACGACCGAGGGCAGATCTGAATGACGAGGCACCGGAACTGGTCCGTCCGGCCGATCCGGTCGCCCTGGAGCGACACCGCCTGTTTCGCGAAAACCTCAACCCCCTGATCCTGAGTCCCCTCGGAGACTCCACAGTGACTGCGCAGTAATAACGGGAGAATGACAATGCTGGATACCATCGTACGTTTTTTCCAGGAAGGCGGGCCCTTCATGTACCCCATTGCCATCGTACTGGCTTTGGGGCTGGCCATTACTCTGGAACGGTTCTTTTATCTCTCGGCGGTGCGGCGGCGTAACCGGGTTGCCTTTGAGCGAGGCATCCTGCCCTTGCTGAGAAAACGGGACTATCAGCGGGCCATGAAAGCTGCCACCAACTCCAACAGTGCCATTGCTTCGATCATGGGCGCCGGCATTGGCCGGTTGCTCAGCAACAGCCGGCGAGAGGATATCGAGTACGCGATGGAAGAGGGCCTGATGGAAGTGCTGCCGCGCCTGGAAAAACGCACCCAGTACCTCGCGACCCTGGCCAATATCGCCACGCTGCTCGGCCTGTTGGGAACCATTATTGGTCTTATTGCGGCGTTTACCGCAGTGGCGGCGGCAGATCCTTCCCAGAAGGCAACCCTGCTGTCTGAAAGTATTTCCGTGGCCATGAACACCACGGCCTTCGGCCTGATGTCGGCGATCCCGTTGCTTATGTTCCATGCGGTGCTTCAGACCCGCACCAACGAGATTGTGGACAGTTTCGAAATGGCCGGGGTGAAGTTGCTGAACATTGTGTCTGAACCATGAGACGCCGCCACCGCAGGTTAAGTAATTCGCCGGAGCTTGATATCACCGCCTTTCTCAATCTCATGATTGTGCTGGTACCGGTTCTGTTACTTGGCATGGTGTTCAGCCAGGTCCGCATGATCGAGCTGAACTTTCCGGGTATGGAAGACGGGCAGGCGCCGGAGCCTGAGGAATTCAGGCTCGTGGTTACTTTGATTCCGGAGGGAATTGAGATCGCCGACAGCGATCGCGGTCTGATCCGGGTGCTGCCCGTGGGCCAGCAAGGGCAGGATTTCGCGAACCTTCGTCAGGTACTTCGGCAGATAAAAAACCGTGTGCCGGAGAAAACCGACCTGGTGTTGGAAGTCGGACCGGACATCGATTACCAGACCCTGGTTACGGCCATGGATACCGTACGGTCTTATCCGGCTGTGGTCGCGGCCAGCGTCGTTGAAGGGGAGCTGTTCCCCGATGTCTCTCTGATGGATGCGCCTGAGGACAGACAGCTTGCTGCAAACGCCAGTGCTGAATCAGGGGAGGGCGCATGAAAACGTCCCGAAAGGCGAAAAGAATTCGTCGGCATTACGGCCGGATGCACAAGCCCGGGGGCCTGAACCTGGTGTCGCTGATGGACATCTTCACCATCCTCGTCTTTTTCCTGATGGTGAATTCCTCGGATGTGAAGGTGATGCAGAACACCGCAGACGTGCCTTTGCCAAAGTCCACGGCTCAACAGGAGGCGGTTGAGAGCCTGACGGTTCAGGTAACGGGCAACGCCATTCTGGTCCAGGGCAGCGAAGTGGCAAGACTGGAAGGCATCGAAACCGGTGACAACTATATCGCAGGTCTGTCGGAAGAACTTTCCTGGCGGCGCAACCGCTGGTCTGAAATTCCCGAGGAGGGGCTTGAGGTAACCATTATGGCGGGTCGGGATACCGATTACCGATTGCTTCGCAAGGTCATGCAGACCTGTGTTGATGAACAATATCGACAGGTGCGATTGGCTGTGGAAGGGGAGGTCCGCAATGGCTGATAACGGAGTTTCCCCATCGGTGGGTTCGGGGCTGCCATGGAGTCGTGATCTCGGCGAGAGTCGAAGATTTACCGGTATTGTATTGGTGATGCTGGTGCTGTTTTTGCCACCGGCGCTCCTGATCCCAATGCTTGAGGTGCCGGAGGTTGAGCGCAGCGAAGCCGAGAAGGTTCCTCCCCGGCTGGCGCGGCTGGTGGAGAAGCCGAAACCGGTGGTGCCACCGGAGCCGGCCCAGCCTGATCCAAAGCCTGAGCCAGAACCAGAACCGGAAGTGAAGAAAGAGAAACCAAAGCAGCCGGAACCGAAAGTGGCCAGGGTTGAACCCGACCCTGCGCCTGCCCCGAAACCAGAATCCGAACCTCAGGCCGAATCCGAGCCGAAGCCCAAGCAGACCACCGAGCAAGCCAGGGAGAAGGCGTCCCGTTCCGGGCTGCTGGCCATGAGAGACAAGCTGGCCTCACTCAGGTCGCCCGAACCCACACCAGCCCGTGAGTTTGTGGTCAATACACAGCCGTCGACCGAAGCAACGAAATCGCCCGAGGATTCTCAGCAAGTCCTCAGTGGAAGCGGTGGTGTTGAGGAAGCTCCGGCGCCGGAAACCACCGTCGCTGTGGCTGAGCATGAGGTCAAAACGGTTGATGCTCCCGTGGAAGAATCCCGAGAGGTGGCCGCCAAGCCGGCAAAGGCCGAGCGATCGGTTGGCGAGCGGGCAATGAGCAATATCCGGCAAGTATTCGATGCCCAGAAAACCGCACTTTATTCCATGTACCGGCGAGAACTGCGGCAGGATCCGACCCTCGAGGGCAAGGTTTTGTTGGAGCTGGTCATCGAACCGGATGGCTCGGTGTCCGCTTGTGAGGTGGTCAGCTCAGAGCTCGAGCACCCCACGTTGGAACAGCGGATTGCCATGCGGGTGCGGTTGTTCAATTTCGGGGCTGACAATGTTGAAGCCCGGAAGGTCAGATTCCCGATTGATTTCCTGCCCGGCTGATAACGCAATGGGGCAGCCTGCGAGGACTGCCCGATACGGGGAGCTCAGTTTTCGATGGTGATTTTCGGCAATCGGGGTTTGTGCAGAGATACTTTCTCCGATGGCGCGATGACCTTTGCTTCCCCGGTGACCACCTTCTGATCGTTCTGATTGCGCACGTCGCACTCCACCACAACCCGGCCTTTCGGTTCCTTGCGGAGGATTTTCAACTGAACGGTGAGGGTGTCGTCCAGTTTAACCGGGCGCTTGAAGGACAGGCTCTGGTCCAGGTAGATGGTTCCGGGGCCGGGCATTACCGTTGCCAGCGCCGCCGAGATCAGGGAGCCACTCCACATACCATGGGCAATCCGCTCCTTGAACATGGAGCCGGCTGCAAATTCGGAGTCCAGGTGTACCGGGTTTACATCACCGGAGACCGCTGCGAACAGCACCAGTTCGTCCTCGGTGAGGGTGCGCGTAAAGGTGGCGGTGTCGCCCTCGTTCAGCTCGTCGTAGGTGATGTTTTCCAGGGTATCAAGGGTATCGCTCATCGCGTGCTCCGCACTGTTGTCATTTGAGTACAGGTGTTCGGGTCGGTGTTCTGGTCAAAGTCTCGAAAACTACCTCATCGGTTACAAAACTGCTATTCTCTCCCCACTTTTTTGAGGCTGATACTTTTGTAGGGTTGATTTTCTGATCAGCCTGACATCGGTAAATCATTACAATCAAAAGCGCCAAACAGGAGATGGTGATGGATTTTGAGCAGTTCTATCAGGATAAGTACCCCGCCGGCGTGCCCCGCGAGGTGGACCTGAACAAGTACAAGAGCATGGTGGATGTGTTCGAGCAATCGGTCAAAAAGTTTGCCGACCGTCCCGCATTCAGTGCTGTTGGCGCGACTCTCACTTACCGTGACCTCGACACCCAGAGCCGTAACTTCGCCGCATGGCTGCAAAACAAGACCGATCTCAAGCCCGGTGACCGTATTGCCGTTCAAATGCCCAACGTCAGCCAGTACCCGGTTGTTGTGTTTGGTGCCATGCGGGCTGGCCTGATTGTGGTGAACACCAACCCGTTGTACACCACGCGGGAAATGGAACACCAGTTCAACGATTCCGGTGCCAAGGCGTTGGTCGTTCTGGCCAATATGGCGGAGAACGCCGAGAAGGTACTGCCCCATACCGGCATTGAGCACGTGATCGTTACCGAGATCGCCGACATGCACTCGCCGATCAAGCGCACCCTGATGAATGCCGTGGTCAAGCACGTCAAGAAAATGGTGCCGCCGTTCAATATTCCCCAGGCGCACAAACTCCCGGCAGTCCTGAGTGCAGGCGCCCGTGAAAAATTCACCCCGGTAGAGTGCAAGCAGGACGATATCGCCGTGCTGCAGTACACCGGCGGCACGACCGGTGTGGCGAAAGGCGCAATGCTGACCCACGGCAACCTGGTAGCTAACCTGCTGCAGACCCGGCCGATGATGGAAGATATGGTGGTTGAGGGGCAGGAAGTGGTCATTGCGCCCCTGCCGCTTTACCACATTTACTCTTTTACCCTGAACTGCGGCATCATGCTTGAGGCAGGTGCCCACAACGTGTTGATTCCGAATCCGCGGGATATCCCGGGCTTTGTGAAAGAGCTGAAAAACCACAAGTTCACCGCCTTCCTTGGCCTGAACACCCTGTTTGTTGCGCTTTGCAACAACGAAGAGTTCCAGGCTCTGGACTTCAGCGGCCTGAAGCTGACCTCCTCCGGCGGTATGGCGCTGACAAGTGACACGGCCAAGATGTGGGAGCGGGTCACCGGCTGCGAGATCTGCGAAGGCTTCGGGATGACTGAAACCTCACCGGTGGTCACTTTTAACCCGCATAGCGCCATTCAGATTGGTACCATCGGCCTGCCAATTCCGTCCACTCTGGTAAAAACCCTGGACGAAGAGAGCAATGAAACGCCCCTGGGTGAGCCCGGAGAACTGTGTGTGAAGGGCCCGCAGGTCATGCGCGGTTACTGGCAGCGCCCGGAAGACACCCAGAAATCCTTCACCGAGGACGGCTACCTGCGCACCGGCGATATCGCCCTGATCCAGGAAGATGGCTATGTCCGGATTGTCGATCGCAAGAAAGACATGATCATCGTCTCGGGCTTCAACGTGTTCCCGAACGAGATTGAAGATGTGGTCAGCAGCCATCCGAAGGTGGTCGAGTGTGCCGCCGTTGGCGTACCCGATGCGAAGAGCGGCGAGGCGGTCAAGGTTTACCTGGTGCCCACCGCTGAAGGCGTAACCGAAAACGAGCTCAAGGAGTTCTGCCGTGAGCGGCTTACCGCTTACAAGGTGCCCAAGCAGTTTGTGTTCCGCGATGAGCTGCCCAAGACCAATGTGGGCAAGATCCTGCGCCGTGAACTGCGGGACGAGGCGAACAACAAGTAAGCCTGTCTGGCAGTTGATCGAGGAAAACCCTGCTTCGGCGGGGTTTTTCCGTTTTTAAGAAACCGACTTTCCCGATAGACTGTCGCCCAAATCGAATCCGAGTGAGCGCTATTCCGGCAATTCAATGACAGACACCCGTTCCGATACCCCGAGCACACCGACACCCAAACCCGATGGCCAGGCGGCCGTCAAAGCGATGATGGAGCAGCTGGACGCCTGCAATCAGCAGGAAGCCGCCCGCATCGTTAAAACGGTTGCCCGCACCAAGGGAAAGCCGGGGCAGAAAGACCTGGAGAAAATGGCGAACTGGCTGGAACGTGGGCTGGAAAAGGTTCAGCAGCGCCACGCCCTCCACAAGCCGGCCAGCTTCCCGGAGGGCTTGCCGGTGTCCGAGCGGGTCGACGACATCCGCGAGGCCATCGAAAACCACCAGGTGGTGATCATTGCCGGGGAAACCGGTTCCGGTAAGACCACCCAGATTCCCAAAATCTGCATGAACAGCGGCCGGGGCATCCGGGGCCTGATTGGTCATACCCAGCCCCGTCGTATAGCGGCCCGAAGCGTAGCGGCCCGGATTGCCGAGGAAATTGGCGAGCAGGTGGGTCAGCAGATTGGTTACCAGGTCCGGTTTACCGACAACACCTCGGAACAGTCCCGGGTTAAGGTGATGACCGACGGGATCCTGCTGGCGGAGGTTCAGCACGACCGGTTTCTGGATCGCTACGATACGATCATCATCGACGAAGCCCACGAGCGCAGTCTCAACATCGATTTCCTCCTCGGCTACCTTCGGCAGCTCCTGCCCAAACGCCCGGATCTGAAGGTCATCATTACCTCGGCGACCATCGAGGTTGAGCGATTCAGCGAATTCTTCGACAAGGCGCCGGTGATTGAGGTGAGTGGTCGCACCTATCCGGTGGATGTACGTTACCGGCCGCTGACCGGCGACGAAGACGACCGGGACCAGGGCTGGACGGATGGCGTACTGGGCGCCCTTGATGAAATCGAACAGCACGAACGCAGCGAGAAGCAGCCGCCGGGGGACGTGCTGGTGTTCCTGCCCGGAGAGCGGGAGATCCGCAGTCTCAGCAAGGTACTGCGCCATGTGGACCTTCGGCACACCGAGGTGCTGCCGTTGTATTCCCGATTGAGCAATGCCGAGCAGAACCGGGTGTTCCAGTCTCACAAGGGCCGACGTATTGTGCTCTCCACCAACGTGGCGGAGACCTCGTTGACGGTGCCGGGCATTCGTTACGTGATCGATACCGGGGTGGCCCGGATCAGCCGCTACAGTGTGCGCTCGAAGATCCAGCGCTTACCGGTGGAACCCATTTCCCAGGCCAGTGCCAACCAGCGGGCAGGGCGTTGTGGCCGGGTAGCCCCGGGTATCTGTTTCCGGCTTTACGATGAGACGGATTTCGTCAATCGCCCGGAATACACTGATCCGGAAATCCTGCGCACCAACCTGGCGTCCGTCATTCTGCAGATGGCCACCTCCGGTCTCGGGGAAATTCGACAGTTCCCGTTTCTGGAAGCGCCGGACAAGCGCCAGGTCAATGATGGCTACAAGCTGCTGGAAGAACTGGGGGCGGTGGACGACAAACGCCGTGTCACCAAGCTTGGGCGCACCATGTCGCGGCTGCCGCTGGATCCGCGCCTGGCCAGAATGCTGGTAACCGCTGCCGAGCTTGGCAGCCTGTCGGAAACCCTGGTGATCATTGCCGGGCTGAGTGTCCAGGACCCGCGGGAGCGCCCCCAGGACAAACAGCAGGCGGCAGATCAGGCCCATGCGCCGTTCAACGATAAGGAATCGGATTTCCTGACACTGCTGAATGTCTGGAACTTCTACGAAGAGCAGCGCCAGGAGCTCTCCCAGAACCAGATGAAAAAGGTCTGCCAGAAGAGCTTCCTGAGCTGGATGCGGATGCGGGAATGGCGGGATATTCACCGCCAGCTGACCCTGATCTGCCGCGAACAGAAGCTGGCGGTCAACAAGGATGCCGCCAGTTACGAAGCCCTGCACAAGTCGATACTGGCAGGCCTGCTTGGTCAGGTTGCCGTGAAGGTCGAAAAGAAGGAATACCTGGCGACACGCAACCGGAAAGTTTTGATTTTCCCCGGCTCCAAGGTGTCGAAGACCGGCCCCAAGTGGATCGTCGCCACTGAAATCGTGGAAACCAGCCGGGTGTTTGCCCGGGTGGTGGCCTCCATTCAGCCGGAGTGGATCGAGCCCCTGGCCGGTCATATCGTCAAGCACCACTACTTTGAACCCCACTGGGAGCAAAAACGGGCCCAGGTGATGGGCTATGAAAAGGTCACGCTTTACGGCCTGGATATTGTCGCCAAACGCCGGATCCCCTATGCCAAGGTAGACCCGGCCGAATGCCGCAATCTGTTCATAAGGCGTGCCCTGGTGGAAGGGGATTACCGGTCCAGGGCGCCGTTCATCGCCCGAAACCGTGAGATGCTCGACACGGTTGAGAATCTGGAGAAGAAGACTCGGCGGCGTGACCTGCTCGTTGATGACGAAGTTCTGGTGGCCTTCTACGATGAACGCCTGCCCGCAGACATCATCAGCGGCCGGCATTTCGAGGCCTGGTGGAAGGGGCTCTCGGCGGAGCAATTGAAAGAGCTGGAGCTTACCGAAGCCGACATTCTCCAGCGTCCGGTGGATGCCCAGGCCGCGGATCTGTACCCGGATTACCTGGAGTGGGAAGGTGTTCAATACCCGCTGAGCTACGAGTTCGAGCCCACGAGTGAAAAGGACGGCGTCACGCTTCAGGTTCCTTTGATGGCTCTCAAACAGATTCCGTCCCGCCGTCTGGAATGGTTGGTGCCGGGGTTGTTGAGGGAGAAGTGCATCGCCCTGGTGAAGTCCCTGCCCAAGGCGTTGCGCCGGAACTTTGTACCGGTACCTGATTTCGTGGATGCGGCCCTCGAGAATCTTCAGCCCTCCAACGAGCCGCTTACGCTTCAGCTGGGTGAGCAGTTGCGCCGCATGACTGGCGTCCAGATTGATCCTGATGCCTGGTCCGACACCGAATTGCCCAAGCACCTGCGGATGAACCTTCGCGTTATGGGTGACGGCGGTCGCACCATTGCAGAGAGCCGTGAGACGACCGATCTGCAGCACCAACTTGAGGGTCAGGCCGAGCAGGCGCTTGAGTCGGCGACAAAGGATGATTCGGCTACAGAGCCAAGCGGTGAGTACACCGACTGGCAGTTCGGCACATTGCCTGAACAGGTCCAGACGGAGAAGGGCGGCATGCAGGTGACCGTCTATCCCGCGCTGGAGGATATGGGCAAGCAGGTGCGGCAGATACGCTGTCTGGACCGGTTGACCGCTGAAGATACCACCCGGAAGGCAATCGCCCGCCTGATTCTGAACCGGTTCGGCAGGACGCTCGATGACCTGGAGCGCAAACTGCCCCATTTCAAGCAGTCCGCCTTGATGTTTGCTCCTGTCGGCCAGTCGAAAGTGTTGCTGGATGATCTGCTGCTGGCGACGGCCATGCAGCATTTCCTTGCGGATGAAATTCCAAGGACCGCGGAGGACTTCGACAGTGTGTTTGACGCTCACCGTGGCGACTTCATCCCGGCTCTGGAGCAGGCAGACGAGCGGTTGTATCAGGCGATGTCCGGTTACCAGAAAGTGGCGAAGCAGTTGAAAGGCAAAATCAATCTGGCCCTCGCCAACAGCATGGCCGATCTTAAATTTCAGCTACAGAACCTTGTCTATCCCGGATTTCTGGTGGAAACACCGCCCGAGTGGCTGGCGGAATTCGGGCGTTACTTCGAGGCGGCCCTGATTCGGCTTGAGAAAATGTCCCGGGAAATGGGCCGGGAGCGGGAGTTTCTTCACACCATTGAGCCGCTCTGGTCCCGCTACGCGGTGAAGCGGGACGAACAACAGCGGCAGGGGATCCGGGATCCTGAATTGGTGTTGTACCGGTGGATGCTGGAGGAGTTCCGGGTGTCGTTCTTTGCCCAGCAATTGGGCACAGTGATGACCGTGTCGGTGAAACGTCTGGACCGGCAGTGGGAAAAAACCAGAGTCTGAGGAGGGCATGCTGCACCAATCCGGTGCTGCTGACTGATAGCCGACGGGCAAAACCCCGATACTGTGTTAGTATTTCTGGCAGTAGGTCAACGAATTAACAAAACGGGATGTCTGGTGTCCCGTTTTCACAATCATGACGTGGGGTTAGCGTGATTAAAGCCGTTATTAGCGGGACCGGTCTCTACACACCGCCAGCAACCATTGATAATGACGAACTGGTCGAAGCCTTCAACCAGTACGTTGAACTGTTCAACGCCGAGAACGCAGATGCCATCGCCAGCGGCGATGTGACGCCTTTGCAGCCATCGTCCTCCTCGTTTATCGAGAAAGCCTCCGGGATCAAGCGCCGCCATGTGATCGACAAGGATGGCATCCTCGATCCCAAACGCATGAAGCCCCATATCCCAGATCGCAGCAACGAGGAGCCCTCGGTGCAATGCGAAATGGCTGTGACAGCCTGCCGTGAGGCCCTGGAGCAAGCGGGCAAGTCGGCACAGGATGTCGATGCGGTGATCGTTGCCTGTTCCAACCTGCAGAGAGCCTACCCGGCTGTTTCGATCGAGGTTCAGGAAGCGCTGGGTATCGACGGCTTTGCCTACGATATGAACGTGGCCTGCAGCTCCGCTACGTTCGGCCTTCAGGCGGCCGTCAATTCCGTCGAGAATGGCAGTGCCCGTTCCGTTCTGGTGGTCAGCCCGGAAATCTGTTCCGGCCACCTGAATTTCCGGGATCGGGACAGTCACTTTATTTTTGGTGACGCCTGCACAGCCATTCTGGTTGAGCGCGAAGAAGATACCCGTGAGGGGCAGGGGTTCGAGATTCTCGGTACCAGCCTGAAAACCAAGTTTTCCAACAACATCCGGAACAATTTCGGCTTCCTGAACCGCGCCGATGATTCTGGTGTTGGTAAACCCGACAAGCTCTTCGTTCAGCAGGGTCGTAAGGTGTTCAAGGAGGTGTCGCCGCTGGTTGCCGAGACCATCCAGAAACAGCTGCAAAGCCTTTCTCTGGCGCCAGATGATCTTCGCCGCATGTGGCTGCACCAGGCCAACCTGAATATGAATCAGCTGATTGCCCGCAAGGTGCTGGGTCGCGATGCCACTGAGGAAGAGGCACCGGTGATTCTGGATGAGTACGCCAACACCAGCTCCGCCGGTTCGATCATCGCCTTCCACAAGCACAAGGATGACTTTGTCAGTGGCGATCTCGGGGTCATCTGTTCGTTCGGGGCAGGTTATTCCATCGGCAGCGTGGTGGTACGCCGCCGGTAGGAGTCTTCCGGTTCAAGTCGTTGCCAGGGCCCTGAGGGTATCTGGCAGCGGGGCCGAGGAGCGTGTTTCGCGGTCGAACCACACGATTTTCGCATAGCCTTCCGCATAAACAGCGCCAGTATCGACATCGGTCAGCAAATGATAGGTGTCGAGGCTGGTGTTACCCGCCTTGTCGGCGTATGTTTTCACCTCAACCGTTGCCGGGTGGTTCAATTCCTTTAGAAAGGTGGCGCTGGTCTTTATAATAACCGGGCCGGTTGGCTCTTCGGGACCGCCGAGCTCCAGTGAGGCCAGCCAGACAATGCGCGCTTCCTCAAAGAAACGGAAGTAGACTGTGTTGTTGGCATGGCCGTATGCATCCATATCGCCCCAGCGGAGCGGCATGGTAATCGTGTTTACAAGATTTCCCGGTACTGACATCGGTTTCTCCGGAACAATGGTTTAATAATAAAAAAGTAGCGCCGGTATTCTCGACGAATTGAAACGAATTAAACAACCCAAGAGCAGATAATGAAATACATTTTTATCCGGCGCCGGCTGATTACGCTCACCATGTTGTTTTCCCTGGCTGTATTCCTGCCAGTGGGCCAGGCTACCGCACAGACTATGCAGGAACCTGCGCCAGAAGGCTCTGTTCCGGTTGACCCGAAAGACCCCTGGGAGAACTGGAACCGCAAAGTGTACACCTTCAACGACACCATCGATCGCTGGTTCCTGAAGCCGGTGGCACAGGCCTATCGAGACTTCACCCCGCAGATCGTTGACCGTGGCATTACCAATTTCTTCAATAACCTGACCGAACTTCGAAACTTCACTAACAGCGTACTGCAGCTGAAAGGGGAGTCGGCCGTGGTTGCGGTAGGGCGCTTTACCTACAACACGACCTTCGGTCTGGCCGGTCTGATTGACGTGGCAACCGCCTTTGATCTCCCGGAGCGGCCGGAAGATTTTGGTCAGACGCTGGGATACTGGGGCGCAGGTTCAGGACCCTATCTCATGCTGCCGTTTCTGGGGCCTTCAACCCCCCGCCATTTTACCGGTTTCCTGACCGACGGCTTCGCGCTGCCGTCGGCCTGGGATGAAGTCGACAGCCCGGAAGTTTACTATGCCCGAGGGCTGCAGATAGTTGACCGCCGGGCAGACCTGATTCCTGCTGAAAGCTTTATCTCGGGCGACAGCTACATATTTGTGCGAAATGCCTTTCTGCAACGTCGGGAGTTCCTGATTAACGACGGGAAAGTGGTTAACGACCCGTTTGCCAGTGGCGACGATGAAGATCTGATGCTGGATGATTTCTGAGTGTCATCCGGTTTGAAAGGAGGTCAGCGGTGCTCAAGGATCCAAGAATAGCCAAATTCCGGAAAATGCTGGCCGAGGCGCCAAACTACGAAGTTTGGAAGGCCGCGGCCCTGGAGTTGGACTTTCTGGAGGGCAATGCCGAGTGGAAAGAGGATTTCGCCTCCGATCTCTACCACTACGAAGTCATCTACGACCGGCTGAGCAACCTCAAACAGTATCGTCAGCAGAATGATGTAGAGCGGCTGAAGCGCGCCCTTCGGGAGGGACTCCACCATGATCTGGGGAATATGGGCAACCCGGCGCTTTATACCCGGTCCCGGGTTGGTACCAAACATCTGATCGAGGAATACATTACCCAGGTCTGTGAATCGCTGGATTACCTCTGTGATGAACCGGTGCCCGGTTTTCCCGTTGCCGACAAACTTCAGTTCTTCCGGGATACGCTTACAAGCTATGGCCGGCCGGCGCTTTTGCTCAGTGGCGGCGCTACCTTGGGAGTGTTCCACTTTGGCGTCATCAAGGCCCTGTGGGAAAAGGGGCTTCTGCCCCAGGTCATTGCCGGTTCAAGTATCGGCGCGGTTATCGCGGGCATTCTTGGAGTACACACAGACGCTGAAATCCCGGAAATGCTGGTGCCTGAGAACCATAACCTGAAAGCCTGGAAATGGCGGGGGCTGCTCAGTGCGGTGCGCGGAGACGGGCTCATGGATCAGGAAGAGCTACGCAATTGCCTGCGTGGCAATATTGGTGAATATACTTTTGAAGAGGCTTACCAGCGTACCGGCCGTTCGATCAATGTGAGTGTCTCACCGGTTCAGGCGCACCAGAAGGCTCGCTTGCTGTGCGGATACACCTCGCCTTATCTGATGGTCTGGAGTGCGGTGCTCGCCAGCGCCGCAGTACCCGGTATTTTCCCGCCGGTTACCCTGATGAAAAAGGACATTCAGGGCAACACGCTACCCTATATGCCGCGCCTGAAGTTTGTGGATGGCTCGGTTGTGAGCGACCTGCCCATTGAACGGTTGATGCATCTGTACGATGTGAATTATACCATCGTGAGCCAGACCAATCCCCATGTGGTGCCGTTCCTGAGCCAGCGCGGCCGGGATGAAAAGCTGTCCCTCGGCAATCTGCCGATGCACCTGCTGAAATCTGAAATTCAGTTCCATGGCCAGGGGGTGTTTGATTACCTGCGGAAAAGGCTTAGGCCGGAACTTATGCGGCAGATGTCCGGTCAGTTGTACACCATTATGGCCCAGCGCTATTCGGGAGACGTCACCATTGCGCCCTCATATTCGTTCAAGGATTACAGCAGGATGCTGGCAAACCCCGATCCGGCCTACGTACGGCAGATGATTCTGGCGGGCGAACGGGCCACCTGGCCAAAAATCTCCATGATCCGCTCCCACGCCCGCATCTCGAAAACCCTGGAACGTTGCGTACGGAGACTCAAACACCAGAATCGGCGCACCGCCGAGCTCAGACTGATCAGCAACGCGGATTCCGGTACGTCCTGATATGTATTACGACTTTTTCGGCTTTCACGAACCGCCGTTTTCCATTGCGCCAGACCCTCGTTACCTGTATCTGAGCGATCGCCACAAGGAGGCGCTGGCGCACCTGATGTATGGTGTTCAGGGGCAGGGCGGCTTCATCGTGATCACCGGTGAAGTGGGAACCGGGAAAACAACGGTTTCCCGCTGCTTTATCGAGAACGTTCCGGATAATGTGGATATCGCGCTGATCCTGAATCCCAGGCTCTCTGCCCGGGAATTGCTCTCCTCCATCTGTGATGAGCTGGAAATACCCCACGAGATCAGTGCCACCATCAAGGAACTGGTGGACCTGATTAACCAGGACCTGCTGAAGGCCCATGCGGCCGGACGACACAAGGTTCTGATGATCGATGAGGCCCAGAATCTGTCGGCCGAGGTCTTGGAACAGCTCCGGCTTTTGACCAACCTGGAGACGGCAGAGAAGAAGCTGCTTCAGATTGTCCTGCTGGGCCAGCCCGAACTGCAGGAAATGCTGGCACTTCCGGAGTTGCGCCAGCTGAACCAGCGGGTGACTGCTCGCTACCACCTCGATGCCATCGGTCGGGAAGAGCTGCCGGCCTACCTTCGCTACCGACTCAGCGTGGCAGGAATGCGCGGCGATATTTTCTCGCAGCGGGCGGTGAATCGTCTTTACCGTGAAAGCCAGGGCATTCCCCGCCTGATCAACCTGATCAGTGACCGGGCCCTGTTGGGAGCCTACGCGGAAGGCGAGCACGAAATCACGGCTGATCATATCCGCCATGCGGCAAAGGAAGTGCGCGGACATTCGATTGGTCCCACGCCTTCACGATCAGGCCGGTCGCCGGACAGGTCCCAGTATTTGGTCGTTGCAGCCTCGGTTCTGGTCGCTATCATCGGCACCGCCTGGCTGTTCGAACGTTGGTCCCCTGGCGGTGAGGTTCTTACCGGGCAGCCGTCGGCCGAACCGCTCAAGGGCGCGGTTGAGCGGGTGGAGGCACCGGAACCGGAGCAAGTGGAGGGGGCTCGGGTGGAGAGCGCTAAGGAAACCGGGCCTGAAAAGCCGCCCGGGCCAGCTGACCTGGCCATACCGGGCCAACTTTTGGATTCGGTCTCGGCGTTCCAGGTGCTGTTCGGGATCTGGGGCCGGGACTATCAACCGGCGGAAGCACCCGTGGCCTGCGACTGGGCCAGAGAAAATGGACTGGGGTGCCTGAATCGACAGGGCAGTCGCAGAAGCCTGGAGTTTCTTGATCGCCCGGCAATGCTTCAGCTCCAGGACGAGGCAGGCAATACCGGATTTGTCGTCCTTCGCCATCTGGCCGGCGATACGGCGGAGGTTGCCATGCCGTCTGGTACTCAGAGCGTTTCCTTTGCCAGCATTGAGCGCCACTGGTTCGGTGAATACCGGGTTTTATGGCGCCTTCCGGAATACATGACGGGCGATGGCTTCTATAACAACGGTGGCGGCGAACAACTCTGGATTGGTGCGCGAATGATGGACCTTGCGGACAGGCACAGCGGTTCCCGGTCAGAGAGTGATCGGGTCAAGCGCATGGAAGCCGAAGAACAGATTCGCTGGTACCAGGCATTGCGGGGGCTCACCGTGGATGGGATTGCCGGTGCCATGACCATCATTCAGATAAACAACGATCTGGAGGCTTCAATCCCTCGTCTCAAACCCCTGCAGTCCGGGGGTCGAGAGTAATCATGTCTTATATTCTGGACGCCTTGCGAAAATCCGAAACCGAGCGCCGCCAGGGGCGCGTTCCGGATCTTGGCCAACAGGTGCAGCTGATTCACCGGCCGAAGAAAAAACGGGTGTCACCGGCCGTGTGGGTAGCCCTCGCGCTAATCCTCAACGCGGGCGTTCTGGCCTTTCTGTTCTGGCCGGGTACGCCCTTGCCGTGGGCTCCGGCGGGTCAAACTGAGCTGCCAACGGTTGCCGATACCGTGAAGAACACGTCTGAACCGGCACCGTTACCGGTAACACCGGCGAGCGAACCAGAGGCAATACCTGAAGACCCGGTCTCGGAGACAGGCGCAATCCCTGAGCCCGACACCGCCGATTCAACGCCTAGGCCCGTAGCAGCGGAACCTGCCGTGTCTGAGAACAGGGAACGGGCGACGGTTATTGTGCCCTCATCCGCAATACCCGAAACGGCAGTGCCACAGGCGGAACCGGGGCAGGCGGGCCGAGTGCCTCATCTGGTAGAGTTGCCGCTCTCATTTCAGAAGAGCGTTCCCGACTTGACCTTTAACAGCCATATTTATTCTTCATCGCCGGCCTCTCGGCGGGTGATGATCAACGACACCTACCTTCGGGTGGGCGATACCTTTGAGGGCCTGCGGGTGGATGACATCACCGAAGAGGGTGTGGTGCTGAGCCGTGACGGTCGGCGCTTCCGGGTAGGCGTTGTCAGGGACTGGGTGAGCCCCCGCTGATGGCACTGACCGACGACATCAAGCAATCCATCCAGCAAGGGTATCGGGACGTTCTGGCGGGTAAGGATATCCGTGCCCGGTATGGTCAGCGTTTGATGATTGCCGAAATTGCGAAGTACATGGGTGACATCACAGAGAACGATGGCCAGCGAACGTCTCCGGCCTCGGCCTGTGTGGTGGAAGCCGGGACGGGGACGGGCAAAACCCTGGCTTATCTGATTGCCGCGATACCGGTGGCAAAAGCCCTGGGCAAAACCCTGGTGATCTCCACCGCGACCGTGGCACTGCAGGACCAGATTGTGCTCAAGGATCTGCCGGATCTGAAAAAGCACAGCAAGATGGACTTCAACTGGACCCTCGCCAAAGGCCGGGGCCGCTACCTGTGTATGTCCAGACTGGAAGCCCGGCTGCACGATGAAGGAAATACCGACAGTGACACCATGCCCCTGTTCCTGCTGGATGGCCCGAAGAATGAAGAGCCAGGCACCCGGGCGTTCTTCGAGGAAATGCTGGCCAGTTATGGCTCACGTGAATGGGATGGCGACCGGGACCACTGGCCGGAACAGATCCCGGATGATGTATGGCGACAGGTAACCACGGACCATCGCCAATGCACTAATCGCCACTGCAGTTACTTCGACAGCTGCGCGTTTTTCGATGCCCGGAAGGATCTGGACGATGCCGATATTGTGGTGGCCAACCACGATCTGGTACTGGCGGACCTGGCGCTCGGCGGCGGGGCGATTTTGCCGGAGCCGGAAAACGCCCTGTACATTTTTGATGAGGCTCATCATCTTCCGGACAAGGCGCTGAATCACTTCGCCGCATCGCTGCCACTTAATGCCACCCGCCAATGGCTGAAGCAGCTTTCCCAGGCGCTCGTGAAAATGCAGCCCTACCTGGCGGCTGGTACCCAGGCCGCGAAATCACTGGACCGCATCAGTTCTGCCTCAAGGGAAGTGGATCTGGTGCTGAACCGGGTGTACGAGGAAGCCGAGCAGAATACCGGGTGGGAGTTCAACGAAGAGCGCCGGACGGCCCAATGGCGCTACCCGGAGGGTGAACTGCCGGAAGCCATGGCGGACCTCTCAGCCGAGAGCCGAATTGCGACCGCCAACATGGTCCGCCAGCTTGGCGTTCTGGCAGACGAACTGCAGGGAGCTTTCGACGAGCGCAAGGAGCATGAAATTGACCGGGAAACCGCAGAAGCCTGGTACCCGGTGATTGGTTCTTTCCATGCACGGGCCGAGGACCAGTTGAGACTCTGGACCGCCTGGTGCGAGCAGGGCAATGCAAAGCCCGCCAGCGAGTCAGAAACCGATTCTGAAGCGGGTGAAGAGAAAGAAGCCAGGCCGCCAGTGCAGAAAAGCCCGCCACCGGCCCGCTGGGCTGTGCGTCAGCGCTGGGACCATGCCGAAGACATCACTCTTTACAGTTCACCGGTACTGGCGGATAACCTCCTGTACTCCCGGCTCTGGTCCCGTGCCTACGGCGCCGTGCTCACCAGTGCCACCCTGACCGCCCTTGGCCGGTTTGATCGCCTGAATGCCCGGGCGGGATTACCCCAGGGCAGCCGCTTCCTGGTTGTCCCCAGCTCATTCCGCTATGGCGAAATGGCGACGGTCGAGGTGCCGGCGATGTCCGCCATGCCGACGGATGACGGCTTTGCTGATGAGCTTGTTAAACGACTGCCGGACCTGTGGGCCGGCGAGAAAGCGACTCTGGTACTGTTCACTTCCCGGCGCCAGATGCAGCAGGTGCGGGACGCTCTTGCCCCTGATTACCCGGAGTTGATTATTACCCAGGACGATATGGCCAAGGGCGAAGTGCTCAGGCAGCATTGCAGCCGGGTGGATGAGGGCCGTCCGAGTGTTCTGTTTGGCGTTGCCAGCTTTGCCGAAGGCATCGATTTACCGGGCAAGTACCTGCACCACGTCGTCATTACCCGGTTGCCGTTCTCGGTCCCGGATGACCCCATTGAGGCGAGCCTGGCGGAATGGGTGACCCAGCGGGGTGGCAATCCCTTTATGGAGATCACGGTACCGGACGCCTCAATCAAACTTGTTCAGGCAGTGGGCCGGCTGCTTCGGACCGAGCAGGACACCGGCAGGGTGACCATTCTGGATCGCCGGATCATCGCCCGGCGGTACGGTCAGCTGCTGCTGGATGCCTTGCCGCCTTTCCGTCGAATTATCGAACGCTGAGTTCCAGCCACCGATCATTCAGCCATAAAAAAAGAGCCAGCCCGAAGGGGTTGGCTCTCATCAAAAGGGTTCTTTCGAACCCGGGCGTCGAAACAACGCGGAACAAGAAATCTGAAGGCCTGAAGTTTCAGAATTCCGGGTGAGGTTTCCCTCACCGTTGGAATAATAATAGGGGATTAGAGGGCGTAGACGGATCGTCCAAAGGGCGTAGCGGGCTTAGATACTTGAAGCGAAATGTGACGCTCATCACATTTCTTGTCGCTTGGGTGTCAGCCTTCCAGTAGCCCCAGATCCCGGGCCCGGGCCAGTGCCTCGGTCCTGCGGCCGACGCCCAGTTTGCCGTAGAGGTTGCGTATGTGAGCTTTTACGGTTGCCGGCGCGACCTTCATTTTTGAGGCAATTTCCTTATTGGCATGCCCCTCATGAATCAACTCCAGCACCTCCAGCTCTCGCTGGCTGAGTGGTTCGGGTAGTGCTTCCGGCTTGATTGCCGGCCGATCTGGCGCACTGGACCTTGAGGTTGCACTGGTTTCAGGATTTTTCTGCCCCGATTCTCTTTGATCAACGAGCATTTTCCTGACGTTGGCGTTCCAGCTGCCAGGTGAATTCAGCCCGGGCAGATCCAGCAGCAGGGCGCGAAGATCCGGGCTTTCTTCGGCAAACAGCCGCATGAACCCGGCCTCGGCGGCCAGGCTTAGCGCCCGGGTCAGCATCTGTTCCGATTCGTCTTTCCGCTCCTGCTTTGCCAGGGCTTCGCCATAGACCAACAGGATCTCCACCAGGTGACGGTTGTGGGCATTGCGTTCAGCCGGTTTCAGCAACGCGCTGAGTATTTCCTGGGCACGCTCCGGCTGATCCAGTGCCACCAGCACACGGGCTTCGCTGATCCGACTTTGTTCCAGGTGAAGCGGGTTGGTGAATTCGGCATCGGCCCGGGAGTCCAGGCTGGCACGGGCTTTTTCCGGGTGACCGGCGGCAAGGTAGCACCGTGCCAGCAGGGCAGTGCTGGCAGGTGGCTCAAAAACAATCTGCTCGCGGCGCTTTCGGCCCGTCAGGGAGGCGTCTTCCAGGGCCTCAATCGCGTCCTGGAGCTTACCCTCGCTGAAGGCCAGGTGACCACGAACGTACTGGATGATCACGTGCTGCCCCGGTTCCGTACCCCGCTCGACATGCTCCAGCAGAGGCTGCAGGTGTGTGGCGGCGAGTTGGGGATGGTTGCGCTCCCGGTAGATTTCACAGAGGGTGCTGTTCTGCCAGCAGGAAATCAGCCTTGGCTGGCTGGGGTCCGAATAGTGCCGGTCCACCCATTGGCGGATCTCCGTGCAGGTTTCCAGCGCCAGGTCGATATCGCCCCGGTTGTACTGAATCCACGCCAGAAGGCCGCCACTGGAGAGCACGGTGCTGGGCTTGTGTTCCACCTGTCCGTAACGAACGGCGGACTGGAGCGCGTCTTCGGCCTCGGTAAGCTCACCCTTGCCGTAGTAATCCAGACCCAGCCCGTAATAGGTCACGGACTTCAGCGGGATGCGGGTGTGGTCTATCTCCCTGAGCACCTGTCGGGTGAGGTCGGCGGCGCTTTTATCGTCACTCCGGGTTCGGGCTAAATACGAGCGCATCAGCGAAATCTCGCTTTGCAGCCCGAGAGCCCCTTCGGCATCCGGATGTGAATCAGCCACCTGCCGGTCCAGCAGATCTTCGAGCGCCGATAGCAGAGGCTCCAGCGTGTCCACCCGATTCGCAAAGAACAGTCCCCAGATCCGGAGCATCTGGAGCTGCGGATGATCGGTTACCAGCTCCTGTGGCAGGGCATCAAGCCAGTCGAGCACGGGCAGGTGATAGCCACCATGGATCAGATTGTTGCCGTGTTCGGCCAGTACCCGGGCGAGCCACGGCCAGTCTTCCTGGCGGACAATCTGGGCAATGGCTTCCTGAACATGGCCGTGGGCCAATAACCATTCCACAGTGCGTTGCCAGAGGCGCGTTGCCTTCTCCGGTTCTGTGTGACTGATCCTTAGCAGCAGCGCATCCCGAAAAAGATCGTGGTATCGGAACCACTCGTTCCGGGTATCCAGCGGAATCAGGAACAGGTTCTGGCTCAGGAGCGTTTCGAGCATCTCCTGGCTGTCGTCGGACTCACGGATTGAGTCACACAGGGAGGCGCAGAGCCGGGGGCAACAGGCGGTTTCAAGCAGGAAATCCGCAATATCCCGGGGTTGCTGTTCCAGAACCTCGCTCAGGACATAATCGCTGATATAGCGCTCATCCAGATTGATCTGGTTTCGCGATCTGGCTGCGTCCTCCCCGGAAAATGTCGAAGAAAGCGCAGAAAGCTGCATGGCGGCCACCCAGCCTTCGGTTTTGCGGCAGATGGCGCGGACATCCTCGTCGGTTATCTCCATCCCCATGGTGTCATGGAAAAATTGCCGACATTCGTCTTCGGAAAATGCCAGCAGGCCAGGGTGGATGTCCTGAATCCAGCGGCGCACGCGCCAGCGTGCCAGCGGCAGGGGCGGCTCTGTTCGGGAAGCCAGGGTTACCAGGATTCCCGGCGGCAGATAGTCGATGAAATAGGCAAACTGCCTGTGGATGGCCGGGTTTCCAATAAAGTGGAAGTCGTCCAGTACAAGGGTCCATGCACTGCCGTCCTGAGCCAGGATGTTGATCAGGCCGGTAATGGCCTCGGTAAAGGTTTCATCGGAGTGGTGGGCCAGTTGTTTACGCAACTCGGCCGCACCGGTCAGTCCGGCCTGTTCGAAGGCGCCGATGACGTACTGCCAGAAACGCCTGGGCCCATCATCATGTTCATCGAGGGAGAGCCAGGCGGTGGGTGAGGAAGACCGCGAACACCACTGGGCGACCAGGGTGGTTTTCCCGAATCCTGCAGGCGCAATAACCAGATTCAGCCGCCGTGGGCTCCCAGCTTCCAGCAGCGCGCTCAATCGCTCGCGTTTTACCGCGCGCACGTCCGACGTTGGCCGTAGAAACTTGGTGGTGAGCAGCATGGATTCCCTGACAACTGGAGTGTTGAATTGCCCAGACAGGGCACTACGGATTGTGTCCTTTGTAATGACCAAGTCAAGGGCTATGAAGCCACTTTAATCACTCAAGGGTTTTATGAGGGGCTGCGTAAATGCAATTTTGGTCTAAACTGTGTGAAAGTAGTTGCCTATATTAAAAAAGAATGAAAACCTGTATTTTTATGCGTATTCTTCAATCAGGTCTTTCGATCGCCAGGGAGCAGCAGATTCAATGAAACTACAACAGTTGCGCTATATCTGGGAAGTTGCGCATCACGATCTGAATGTGTCCGCAACCGCCCAAAGCCTGTTTACGTCCCAGCCCGGTATCTCCAAACAGATCCGCCTGCTGGAGGACGAACTGGGGCTGGAAGTGTTTGCACGCAGCGGCAAGCACTTGACCCGAATCACGCCGGGCGGCGAAATCATCATTCGTGAGGCGGGAGAAATCCTGCGACGGGTTGAGGGCATCAAGAAGATTGCCCAGGAATTCAGTAACCAGCGCAAGGGCGACCTGAGTATCGCCACGACTCATACCCAGGCGCGGTATGCGTTGCCACCGATTATCAGCGGTTTCATTGAAGAGTACCCGGACGTTTCCCTGCATATGCACCAGGGCACGCCCATGCAGATCTCTGAGATGGCGGCCAATGGAGCGGTTGACTTTGCCATCGCCACAGAGGCAATGGAGCTGTTCAGCGACCTGATCATGATGCCCTGCTACAAATGGAACCGCTGCGTAATCGTGCCCAAGGATCACCCCCTGGCGAAACTCCCGGAGCTGACGCTACCGGAGCTGGCGGAGTACCCGCTGGTCACTTACGTGTTCGGCTTCACCGGACGCTCGAAACTGGATGAGGCGTTCCAGTCCCAGGGGCTCACACCCAAGGTGGTATTTACGGCTGCGGACGCGGACGTTATCAAAACCTACGTGCGGCTGGGCCTGGGAGTGGGAATCATCGCCAGTATGGCGTTCGACCCCAAAACGGATACCGATCTGGTGGCTCTGGACGCTCGCAAGCTGTTCCGTCCAAGTGTGACGCGACTCGGTTTCCGGAAGGGCACCTTCCTGCGGGGCTATATGTATGACTTCATTCATCGGTTCGCGCCCCATCTCACCAAGGAAAAGGTGGACGAAGCCGTATCCCATCAGGGCAGCCGGTCTGAAATCGAAGAGTTGTTCAGGGATATCGAGCTACCCACATACTAGATAGAGAGCGGGTAGCCAGACGCCCGTTTATTCCCGGGCGATCAGGTTGTCAGCGTGAAGGCCGCACTCTTTCTGGGTAGCTTCTTCCCACCACCAGCGGCCCTCGCGCTCATGCTGTCCGGGCAGGACAGGGCGGGTGCAGGGCTGGCAGCCGATGCTCACGAAGCCTTTTTCATGCAGCTTGTTGTAGGGCGCTTCGGACATCCGGATGTAGTCCCAGACTTCTTTTGACGTCCAGTTAGCCAGTGGATTGAACTTCACCAGGGTTTTTTCATCCGTCGAGAAGGCGGTGTCTTCCTGAACAACGGGCACGTCGTTCCGGGTGCCCGGGCTCTGATCCTTGCGCTGCCCGGTAATCCAGGCGTCAACCGTTGCCAGCTTGCGGCGCAGGGGGTTGACCTTGCGAATGCCGCAGCATTCACTGTGTCCATCCTCGTAGAAGCTGAACAGGCCTTTTTTGTTCACCAGATCCTGTACTTCACCTGCGTCCGGAAAAAGAACCTCAATCTCGATGCCATAGTGCTTGCGCACCCGCTCAACAAACTCGTAGGTTTCCGGGTGCAGGCGGGCTGTATCCAGGGTGAAAACCTTAAGGTTGTCGGTCAGCTTGTGTGCCATTTCAATCAGCACCACATCTTCAGCGCCACTGAAAGAGATGGCGATGTTGTCGTACTGTTTGAGGGCGGCTTTGAGAATCGAACGGGGGCTCTGTCCTTCGAGCTCTTCCCGCAAGGTTTGAATATCGGTCATGGCCCGGGATTGCCTTGTCTTGATGTGCAAAAGGATCTAAACGTACGAAAAGACTACCATTAAATGCCTCATATCCTGAAGGAATGACGATCTATATGGTTATTCCGCGGTTAAAAGCCAGGGGTTACACTTCTACGATGCAATCCCGCCCGGTTTTTCTTATCATACGCTCCGAATAGCGGCACAGACGGACAAACCGACGTTGCCCTTAACCAATTGAAGCAGGAGATCATTGTGGAACTGGCATGCCTTGACCTTGAAGGAGTATTGATCCCGGAAATCTGGATCGCGTTCGCCGAAAAGACCGGCATTGAAGAGCTCAAGGCCACCACCCGCGATATTCCGGACTACGACGTGCTGATGAAGCAGCGGCTGAAGTTGCTGGACCAGCACGGCTACGGGTTGCCCCAGATCCAGGAAGTGATCGGGGAGCTCGATCCGCTGCCCGGCGCCCGGGAGTTCCTGGACTGGCTGCGCGAGCGTTTTCAGGTAGTAATTCTGTCAGACACCTTCTACGAATTCGCCATGCCCCTGATGAAGAAGCTGGGTTACCCGGCGCTGCTCTGTCACAAGCTGGAGGTGGCAGACGACGGCCAGATCACCAATTACCTGCTGCGCCAGCGCGATCCCAAGCGCCAGTCCGTGAGGGCGTTTCAGCTTTTGAATTACCGGGTGATTGCGGCGGGTGATTCCTACAACGACACCACCATGCTGAGTCAGGCCGAGGCCGGCATTCTGTTCCATGCTCCGCAGAACGTGATTGATGAGTTCCCGCAGTTTCCCGCAGTGCATGACTTTGATGATCTCA
>CAZFQI010000035.1:29613-30893 GCA_964520755.1 uncultured Marinobacter sp.
CCGACTTTCGCGAGCGTCTCCTGATACTCAGCCTCGGGATCTGAATCCGCAACAATACCGCCACCACCCCAGCAGCGAATGGTTCCCGCACCGTCGCAAAGCATGGTTCGTATCGCAATATTGCTGTCCAGCGTGCCGTCCAGTCCACGATAGAAAATCGAGCCGCAGTAGGGGCCACGCCAATGGGGCTCAAGTTCCCGGATGATCTCCATCGATCTTATCTTGGGCGCGCCAGTGATTGAGCCGCCCGGGAAGGCGTCAAACAGGGCCTTCATGGGTGTTACACCCTCGGCCAGTTCGGCGCGGATGTGGCTGACCAAATGATGGACGTTGCGGTAGGACTCCAGCGCAAACAATTTGTCGACTTTCACGCTGCCCGGCTTTGCGTTCAGGCTCAGATCGTTGCGAAGCAGGTCGACGATCATCAGGTTTTCGGCGAGATCCTTTTCAGAGCCCTCCAGTTCAGTGGCGTAGGCTGAATCACTCTCCGGAGTGCCGCCCCTCGGCCGCGTGCCTTTGATGGGGCTGGTGGTGACCGTTCGGTTGTGTATCTCGAGAAAACGCTCCGGGGAGACCGAGAGGATGGATGCCTCTCCGGCGCGAATGAAGCCGCTGTAGGGCGTAGGATTAGCATTCGAAAGCGCCTGGAAGGCTTGCCATGGATCCCCCGTGAAATGGCCGGAAAATTCCTGTGAGAGATTCGCCTGGTAGCAATCTCCCGCTTCAATGTATTGGCGAACCCTTTCTACGCTCGCCCTGAAGGCACTCGGTGTTTGCCTGGGCTGAAATCGGGAAACCATAGACCATCCGGTAGTGGCCGCCGGTTCGTCCGAGTCCAGCCATTGTTCCAGTAGATTCCGTGTCTCATCAGGGCACTCCGGATGAATCCAGAGCCAATACTGATCTGTCTTGCGATTGTGACTGGCCGTCCAAAGGTAGAAACCTGCAGACATAAGGGGAGCATCCACAGTTGGGCAGAGCTCCCTGAGCCGGCTCTCCCTGACGTACCCAAGCTCATAACCAAGAAATCCAATCCACCCACCGGACAGGCATTCCGGATTGGACTCCTGTTCAATCTGGAACTGGCGGACGAGGCTTTCCATGCTCTGCGCAAGAGGATCGGAGCAGAAATCCGGAGGCACAGGGTATTGGAGTACTTCGGTGGCGCGAGCTCTGGCAGAAAAACCGCTGAACACTCCTCGGGCGGGGCCATGACCGACACTCCCGATATAGGCGAAATCCGCTTCCCGGCAGGCATGGCTTAGCAGGCGATGGTAGCC
>CAZFQI010000036.1:0-1494 GCA_964520755.1 uncultured Marinobacter sp.
GACATCATCGGACCTTCGAAGGTGGACATGCCGTAGAACGACAGGGAAACCACCAGGAAGCGCAGAATCGGGTCAGTGCGCAGTTTGTGCCATGCGCCTGACAGAGTCATCATACCGTTGATCATGCCACCCCACGAAGGTGCGAGCAGAATCAGGGACATAACCATGCCGGCTGTCTGCGCCCAGTCCGGGAGGGCGGAGTAGTGCAGGTGGTGGCCGCCGGCCCATACATAGGTTGCGATCAGAGCCCAGAAGTGAACGATCGACAGGCGATAAGAGTAGACTGGACGGTTGGCCTGCTTGGGAACGAAGTAGTACATCATGCCCAGGAAGCCTGCGGTCAGGAAGAAGCCTACCGCGTTATGTCCATACCACCACTGCATCATGGCATCGGTAACGCCTGCATAGGCCGAGTAGGACTTGAACGCACTGGCTGGAAGCGCCATGTTATTCCCGATATGAAGCACCGCAACGGTCAGGATAAAGGCGCCATAAAACCAGTTAGCCACATAGATGTGCGGTGTGGCCCGTTTCATGATGGTTCCGAAGAACACCAGAGCGTACGTCACCCAGACGACGGCAATGGCGATATCGATGGGCCACTCCAGTTCGGCGTATTCCTTGGAAGTGGTAAGGCCCAATGGCAGGGTAATGGCTGCCGCGACAATGATCGCCGTCCAGCCCCAGAAAGTGAACGCAGCCAGGCTATCCGAAATCAGTCGAGCCTGGCACGTGCGCTGAACGACATAATAAGAGGTAGCAAACAGGGCACTTCCACCAAAGCCGAAAATAACGGCGTTGGTATGCAGCGGCCGGAGACGGCCGAAGTGGGTAAAGGGCAGGTCGAGGTTGAGGGACGGCCAGACCAGCTGTGCTGCAATCAGCACACCCAGCGCCATACCTACAATACCCCATACCACTGTCATGATGGCGAATTGTCTCACCACCTTGTAGTTGTATGTCAGGTTTGCATTTACTGTGCTCATAGCCTTACCAATGGGTTTAAAGTGGGGAAAGATGCGGGCGCAAGTATGGAGAAACGATTAGCTGTTTGCAATGACTCAGGTCAACTCCTGATATCCATCAAATGCGCCGAAATCAGCAACATGGCTTCCTTTTCAGTGCCGTTCTTGGAGTTGTCTCAGCGTGGGGAATATGTGTTGCCTGAGTAGCAATGATAGTCGCTTAATTGGATGAGGTGAATTCTGTGGAGTTGATTAAGATCAAAGGCAACGAAACTCATTCGGAAGTTGTATTGATTCTGGCTCATGGCGCTGGCGCACCGGCCGATTCTGCCTTTATGGAGGCACTTTCTTTTGCACTTAGCCGGGAAGGCATCGGAACGGTCCGTTTCGAGTTTCCCTACATGCAGAAACGTCGCCTGGACGGAAAGAAACGCCCGCCAGACCGGGAGCCGGTATTACTCGAGTATTTCTCCCGTGTAGTTGATGAGGTTCGCGGGGACCTTGGGGCCGGAAGCAGGGTTTTGGTGGG
>CAZFQI010000036.1:1594-30480 GCA_964520755.1 uncultured Marinobacter sp.
CTGATCGCCGAAGCTGCCCGGGAAACCCGGGTCTTTATTGATCAGGAGCTGGTGACCTGACGGTTACTCCACTTCACTGGTCTCAGAGAGCATGGCACGGTTGCGGCCGTCACTCTTTGCCCGGTACAGGGCTTCATCCGCTCTCTCGAATAGCTGGCTCTGATCTTCGCCGGGGCCAAGAGAGGCGATCCCGGCGCTCAGCGTCATTCTGACTTCGGTGCCGTCCGGCGCCAGCAGCGGCGTGTTCGCAATGTCCGCAAGCAGTGCCGAGCAGACCTTTCGGGCCCCATTGGCGCTGGTGCCTGGTAGCAAAAGCGCGAACTCCTCACCGCCAAACCGGATAGCGACATCCCTGGGGCGTTTTACGTGGCGGGTGAGTATTTCGGCAATAAACTGAAGACAGGTGTCACCAAAACCGTGGCCCCAGGTATCGTTGATGTTCTTGAAATGGTCAGCGTCTACGAGGGCCAGTGTCAGTGGGCAGCCCGTGCGGCGGGCTTCTGCGCACAGCTCCGGGAAAATATTGTCCAGATGCCTCCGGTTGTGCAGGCCGGTGAGTGCGTCGTTGAGACTCATGGTTGACAGTTTTCGGTTGGCCTTCTCCAGTTCTCGCATGGTGTTTCGCAACTGGGCAGTGCGCTCGTGCACCTTGAATTCCAGCTCGGTCCTTGCACTGTGCTCCACGTCCAGGAGCTTCTGGTTGAGCAGGCGCCACCGCTGCACCATGGCATAGTTGAGCAGAATGACCTGTCCACCCACCGCCGATTGCATCAGGGCTTCCCGCGCCAGGAAGTCGGTCAGATAACCGAAGGCCGCCAGGGCGTATATCAGGCCACCCACCAGCATGATCAGCCAGGCCAGCAGATACCACATGGCAGGCTGATACCCTTGCTGCCATCGAATTGCTGCAATAATGAACAGGCTCGAAATGACGGTCAGCGCCAGGACGGTGTTAAGCAGAATCGTCTTGTTGTAAGGGAGGATCAGTGTCAGGGCCAGAAACCCGATGCAGAACCAGGCCTGGCCCCTGAGGACGGTCTCAGGGATTGTTCCTTTATCAATTTCCAGGAACGAGCGGCCGAAAAGTATCATGGCCAGGGCACAAAGTGACAACGACAGGGGGATGGAGGTATTGGCAAAGCTGGCGTTGTCCGGCCAGAAATACTGGTTGGCGAAACCGCCCATGGCGAACAGGAAAAGCCCGAGCGCTGCCAGGTAAAAGGCGTTGTAGAAGTAGTAGCCGGTTCCGGAGCTGAAGAAGAGCAGCAGGTTGAAGACGGCAAAGACCAGAAGCGCCCCGTAGAAGAGTCCGTGGGTAAGGGTCAGGTGATTACTGCCTGAAATGACTTCTGCGGCTGTCTCGAAACTGAGTGGCACGTTCAGGGCGCCGTTGCTGTGAACACGGAGGGTTAAAGAGCGTGTCTCACCGCCATCCAAAGTGACGGGAAGCAGGAAATACCGGTAATCCACCGCCCGTGATGTAAAAGGCCGTTGATCTCCGGTAGCAATCGTCTCTGTAGTATCATTTGCTGTTTGCCAGAAAGTGACCTCGTCGAGCAGGGGGTAATTGAGCTTCAGATACCAGACAGCGCGCTCGGTCCCGGAATTCCTGACGTCCAGATGGACCCAGTACACGGAACTGGTGTGACTGAAAACCAGGTCCCGCCCGTTTGCCGGTTTCCATTTGATATCGACGGGTAGCTGGTCCGGCGCCGTTGCGTCATGGCCGGGTGCGCCGGGAGAGGCACTGTAATAACAGACGTATTGCATAAGGGATGCCCGGGCTGCACTATCGGTTGCCTCCAGGGTGGGGCATCCTGCTATGACAGATCCGGTATCTGGCAGTGCCAGGGAAGGGATCAGCAACAGGCTGATAATGGCAATCAAGCGCAAAACGGACGGCATTCAAGACTTCCCGCGGTTATCAGAGCGGGAAGTGTAGCCAGAGAGGACAATCTGCGCTGTTAAACAGATTCAACTTTTACGGGTTGGTCTCCAGACCTTATTTCGGATAGTGCATGGAACAGATTCTTGTGTTTTGTCGGCCCGGTTTTGAAACCGAAGCCGGCCGTGAAATAACCGACTCCGCCGCGGAACAGGGTATCTTCGGCTATTTCGAGCCTGTTAAAGATCAGGGGCTGGTGCGTTTCTACCCCGCTGCGCCTGAAACTCCGGATGATCTGATGGCGCGCGTCGCCCTCGATGATCTGGTTTTCGTCCGTGACTGGATGGTGGTGCTTGGGGAATTCAGTCTCCCTGAAGCGGACCGTGTTGGTGCGGTAATAGAAGGGCTCAGGGGCCTCGGGCGCGGTTACCCCGGTTGCGCGCGGCTGGAAGTCCGGTTGCCGGAAAATAACGCGGATGGTGATCTTGGTAACTTTGCACGAAAGTGGGTATCGCCTCTCTCCCGGGGCTTGCGAGGAGCTGGCCTGCTCAAGGCCGACCAGAATGCTTCGGCCCCGGCCCGTCTCGAGGTGTTCCTGCCGGATTTCGCCTCGGCGGTTGTCGGTTTTAGCCTTGCGGATAACCGCGCACGGTATGTCGGTGGTATACCACGGCTTCGGTTACCAGCATCAGCTCCCAGTCGGTCCGCCCTGAAGCTTGAGGAAGCCTGGAAGGTGTTTCTGCCACCTGATCAGGAACTGGACTACCTTGGTGGCGGCAAAAAAGCCGCTGATTTGGGAGCCGCCCCCGGAGGCTGGACCTGGCAGCTCGTGCGCCAGGGCATGATGGTAACCGCTGTCGACAACGGCCCCATGAACCCCGAACTGATGGCGTCGGGGCAGGTGGAGCATGTGGAAGCGGATGGTTACGGCTGGCGCCCCAGACGGGGTATCGACTGGATGGTTTGCGACATTGTGGATCAGCCCCGGAAAACTGCGAAGCTGGCTGTAACCTGGCTCGGTGAGGGTCTTTGTCGTTACACGGTATTCAATCTCAAGTTGCCGATGAAGAAGCGGTACGACGAGTGGTTGATCTGCCGTGATATTCTTGTTGATGGACTGAGAAAGGCGGGCATTGGTTTTCGTCTGAAGGCCCGCCACCTGTACCATGATCGGGAAGAAATCACCTGTTTCATTGAGCGTACGGGTTAAACCGCGCTTTGCTCCAGAACCGTGATCTGTTCTTCCTCGTCCATCATGGGGATCAGCTCCAGCATGAGGCTGCGGCGTTCCTCGGAGTGAAACCAGCGGTCCCAGTCTGCTTCGGATCGCCAGTTCGCCAGGGTTATCCGGTGATTGGCGTCGTGGCTGTCTATCAGGGTTTCGCCGGAGATGAACCCTGGCGCGCTCACTGCCTGTTGCAGAACCTTGCGCGAGCGTTCTTCGTAAGCTGTTTCCAGGGTTTCAGCAATGTGACGTTCAATAAGAACCCGGATCATGGCAAACCTCCAAGTGTTTTAACTGTTATAAACAATAATTTAGCAGGTTTTTACGAAAAATCAGGTTCATTGACAGGAGACGTAGTGTGACTGCAACCGAATACGACGTGGAGCTGGATGCCCGTGGTCTGTTCTGCCCAGAACCGGTCATGATGCTGCATAACCGGATCAACGATGTTGAACCCGGCGGTGTGTTGCGGGTTGTGGCCACCGATCCCTCGACTACCCGGGATATCCCCCGATTCTGCCAGTTTCTGGGCCATGAGCTGGTCAATCAGTCTGAATCCGACGATCTGTTTATCTACCTGATACGCAGGGGGGAGTAGCTCCCTCTTTTACACCTCCGGGCCTACTCTCCGGAGGTGACCGAGGAATTCCTCCCGATCCATCTCACCAAGCACCCTGCGCTTAGGCAACTCTTCACCATTACTGCCATAGAACAGAATGGCGGGCGGTCCGAAAAGGCCAAGTTCGTCCAGCATGGCCTGCTGTTCAGGGGTGTTGTCGGTCATATCGATCTGCAGCAGGGTGTAGGGGCTGAGCGCCTGGATCACATCCGGCTTGCTGAACACATTGCGTTCCATAACCTTGCAGGAGATACACCAGTCGGCGTAGAAGTCCAGCAGGACGGGACGGCCCTGTTGCCGGGCCTGCTGGAGCATGTTCCGGATCTCACCGGGCTGTTCGACGCGCACAAAATCGGCGTGCTGGACACCGGCGTTGCCGGCCCCGCCGTATGACGCGGAGGCGACTGTAAAAGGTGCCAGAGGTTTCAGTGGGTCATTGGCCCCGGCCACAGCGCCTGCGAGCAGAGCCAGGCCATAGGCGAAAAGAACCAGCCCCAGCCCCTTCCGGGTCCGTTCCCAGCCGGCCTTGGCAGCATCAAAGGCGCCAAGTTGCACGCCGGTGATGGCGATAAGAAGGCCCCAGAGCGTCAGTGCCAGCCAGCCAGGTACCAGGCGCTCCACAAGCCAGATCGCTACGGCCAGCAGCATCACACCGTAGAAGTGCTTCACTGCGGTCATCCAGTGGCCGGTAGTCGGCAGCAATTTCCGCCCGCCGACCGCCACAAGAATCAGCGGAATACCCATGCCAAGGCCGAGCGCAAACAGCGCCACCCCGCCGATCACGGCGTCCTGGGTTGTGGAGATATACAGCAGGCTGCCAGCCAGAGGCGCCGAGACACAGGGCGAGACGATCAGGGCCGACAGGGCGCCGATACCGAATATGCTGAATACCCGGCTGCCGGTGAGCCGGTGACTGGCATCATTGAGGGGCTCACGAATGAAGCGTGGCAGCTGGATCTCGAAGAGATCGAACATGGACAGGGCAAAGACCACGAACAGCAGGGCAAAGACGCTCAAAACCCAGGGTGATTGCAGTTGTGCCTGCAAATTAAAGCTGGCTCCGAGCAGACCCGTCAGCACGCCGGCCGCTGCATAGGTCAGTGCCATGCCCAGAACATAGCTGCCCGACAGGAGCAGGGCATGGCTGGTTGTTCGGGTGTTCCTGCCAGAAACCAGGGATGAAATAATCGGCACCATCGGCAGTACGCAGGGGGTGAAGGTTAATCCCAGCCCCAGTAGCAGAAACACACCTGCAATGACGAGCGTCGATTGCTGTGCAAGAAAGCCCGCAAGTCCGGTGGCGGTTTCAGTGTTCACGGGTGCGCTGCCGCCTCCCGAAAAACCCGCTGCTGAAGCTGTTGGCGAGCCGGAGCCACCACTACCCTGATAGAAAAGTACATCCCGGGTCTGGGGCGGGTAGCAAAGCCCCGCCTTGGCGCAGCCCTGATAGGTTACCTGCAGTTCTGCCTCCCGGACGCCGGCTGGAAGCGAGATCGGAACACGGGCTTCAATCGGATCAAAAAAGACCGTGGTCTTGCCGAAGAATTCGTCTTCGGTCACCGTTCCGGGCGCCGAAAACTCGGGTTCCCCAAGCTCGACATCGGGATTGGTGGCGGTAATGCTGACACGTTCGCGATAAAGATAGTGTCCGGGTGTGATATCCCAGGTGAGAACCACCGCGTCTGCGTCGGTTGTGAAACTGAAGGGCAGAGCTTCGTCGACCGGGAGGAAATCATTACCCTGGCCGCCAAACAGGGAACTCCCATTGCCGCCGAGGGCCAATGCAGAAGGGGAGGCCAAAAGCATCAGGGCGAGTGCCATGATCAGGTTCAACGGATGCACCCATTGGCGTTTCATCTTCGGTACTGCAGCGAAAGCCATCATTGATTGTAAGATTTCCCGGTTAGTGTCTGTTTGATCAGAGTCTCTAAAAGTCGGATTGTTACAGCATTACAGCTGCCGGTTCGCGCCAGCAGTGGACACGAAGGGGTGGGCAAAGTTCCCTCTGGTATTGGGGGCGCTAAAGTCGCACAATAGCCACCCAATGAATCACAGTCCAAATGATCTTATCATGCTGTTTAATGACCAGTTCCGGGAAGCATACCGGACAGTTCTGGTCAAAGGCAGCGATGAACCTGAATACTTGCCTGCGAGCGGGCCGGAGGGTCTCGCACAGGTCGTCTTTGCTCATGGTTATTATGCCAGCGCTTTGCATGAAATAAGCCACTGGTGTATTGCTGGTGAGCACCGGCGCACACTTCACGACTATGGTTACTGGTACTGTCCGGATGGCCGTACACTGCAGCAGCAACAGGCTTTCGAACAGGTTGAGATCAAGCCCCAGGCCATTGAATGGTTGTTTTCGGTGGCTGCAGGTTTCCGTTTTCACATCAGCGTGGACAACCTCTCGGGAGCTGGCGCCGCCAATGAAGAGCGGTTCCGTCACAATGTGCGGATCCAGGCGGGCGAGTATCTGGACCGGGGGTTGCCGCCCCGGGCACAGGCGTTTTTCGATTCGCTGGCAACATTTTACGGTACCGGAGAAATCCTTGACGAGCGCTGGCAAGAAGATGCCCGGCGCATTGCTCCGTTATATTCTGAATCAGGACATCCCAGGAAAACTGAGACTCTATGACATCTGACCCAAAACACACCGGCGACCTGAGATTCAGCGATCTGAACCTCGACAAGCGTTTGCTGGATGCCATTACGGCTATCGGTTTTGAATATTGCACACCCATTCAGGCAGAAACACTGCCCTGGACACTGGCCTGTGAGGATCTGATTGGCCAGGCCCAGACCGGCACCGGTAAAACCGCTGCGTTTCTGATTACGGCGATCCAAAGCCTTCTGGAGACGCCGATTCCCGAAACAGACCGGTTTGCGTCAGAGCCGCGGGTGCTGGCCCTGGCACCGACACGTGAATTGGCCATGCAGATCGCCAAGGACGCAGAGCAGTTGTGCCAGCACACCGGCCATAATGTGGTGACGGTTGTGGGCGGCATGAACTATGACAAGCAGCGGGACCAGCTGCAGAACGAGATCGTCGATATTCTTGTGGCGACTCCTGGCCGCCTGATCGATTTTCTCGGCTCCCAGGACGTATTTCTGGACCAGCTCGACATCCTGATTCTTGATGAAGCTGATCGTATGCTGGACATGGGCTTCATTCCGGACGTGAAGCGCATCATCCGCAAGTGCACACCCAAGGATGAGCGCCAGACCCTCTTGTTCAGTGCCACCTTCAACCAGGACGTGCTGAATCTTGCCTCCATGTGGACGAGTAACGCAGAGTTCGTGGAAATAGAACCGGAACAGAAAACCGCGGAACGGGTTGAGCAGACGGTGTACCTGGTGGGCGACGATGAAAAGCTTCCGGTGCTGGTCAACTTCCTCAAGCGGCCGGAAGTGGAAAAGGCGCTGGTGTTTGCCAACCGCCGGGATCAGTGCCGTGACCTGGAAGAGGATCTGCGGAACCAGGGAGTCAAGGTGGCCCTGATGTCGGGTGAGATCGCCCAGAATAAACGCCTCAAAACCCTGGACCAGTTCAAGAAGGGCAGCATCCAGGTGCTGGTCGCTACCGATGTGGCCGGCCGTGGCATTCACGTGAACGGCGTGACCCACGTGTTCAACTACAATCTGCCGGATAATGCCGAAGATTATGTCCACCGTATCGGGCGTACCGGCAGGGCTGGCAAACATGGCGTTTCCATAAGTTTTGCCGGTGAGGACGACTCGTTCGCGCTGCCGGCTATCGAGACCTACATCAGTCAGAAACTGAAGACCGCGGTGCCTGATGAGGCACTCATGACCGCAATGGACAACCCGCCGATTACCCGCAAACGCGGCCGACGCCCACAGGGTTCCGGCGGCCGTGGCCAGGGCGGACGTAATCAGCGTCAGCGCAGGAACTGACAGGACCGGACATCATTATGTTGATCGTAGCAGATGAAAACATTCCCCTATTGGACTCCTTTTTTGGTGACATCGGGGAGATTCGTCGGGTTTCCGGCCGTTCCATGGCGGGCGAGGACGTCCGGGACGCCGACATACTGCTGGTTCGTTCGGTCACCAAGGTAAACCGTGAGCTTCTGGAGGGCAGTCGGGTCCGGTTCGTGGGTACAACCACCATCGGTACCGATCACGTCGATCTCGACTGGCTCGAACAGGCGGGGATTCGCTTCTCTGCGGCGCCGGGTTGCAACGCCAACAGTGTGGCCGAATACGTGCTATCTGTGCTGTCACTGCATGCTGAAAGGCGCGGGCTTTCAGATTGGTCCCAGCTCAGCGTCGGCATCGTGGGTGTTGGCAATGTTGGCGGTGAGCTGGCCCGCAAGCTTGACCGCCTTGGGTTCGATGTGCGTCTTTGCGATCCGCCCAGAGCGGACCGGGAAGACGACAATGAGGAGTTTGTGGCGCTGGACGATGCCATGAAGTGTGATGTGGTGTCCCTGCATACACCCCTGACCCGCGAGGGAGATCATCCCACTCTGCATATGATCGGCAACGCCGAACTTGAGACCCTGGGTGCGAACCAGCTCCTGATCAATGCTGGTCGGGGCGAGGTCATCGACTCGTCAGCGTTGCTGGCCCGCCTTGAACAGGGCAATGCGCCCGTCGTCGTGCTGGACGTCTGGGAGCAGGAGCCGAGGATTCATCCTGAGCTGGTTGACCAGGTCTGGCTGGCAACACCGCATATCGCCGGGTACAGTCTGGAAGGCAAGGTCCAGGGAACGGAAATGATCTATCAGGCTCTGAGCCAGTTCCTGGGCCTGCCGGTTCGCAAAAAAGCGGGCCAGTTTCTGCCGGAGCCGGCACTCAGCAAGATTTCCTTTACCAGCTCTGCCGAGGAAGAGGATGCAATACGCATTGCGCTGAGGGCCTGTTACGACCCTCGTCGGGACGATGCGAAACTTCGTAACGCCATGGCAGGGTCTCCTGAAGAGCGGGGCGCGGCGTTTGACAGACTGCGCCGGGATTATCCGGTTCGTCGGGAGTGCTCAAGCCTCAAGATTCAGCTCAAGGGCACCAGCAAGTCCCTGCAGGACAGTTTCCGGGCTATCGGATTCAAACTGAAAATCTGATCGTAGCCCGTTCCAGAAAGAAAGCCGGGGTCATGGGACCCCGGCTTTTTTGTTTACAGCCTGGCGCTCTGCAACGCCTGTATGCGGTCTTCCAGTGGCGGATGAGTCATGAACAGGGCACTCAGGCCGCCTCGGGCCCCGCGGTTAATGCCAAATGCCTGAAGGCTGTCGGGCATCTGGTCCGGCACCTCGCTTTCTTGCTTCAGTCTCGCCAGCGCGCTGATCATGGCCGAACGGCCCGCCAGCTGGGCACCGGCGATATCCGCCCGGAATTCCCGGCGACGGGAAAACCAGAACACGATCGTACTGGCAAGTATGCCCAGGACGATCTCGGCAACGATGCTGACCGCGAAAAAGCCGAGGCCATGTCCGCTTTCATTCTTGAAAATCACCCTGTCGACAAATGAGCCGATCACCCGGGACGCGAAGATGACGAAGGTGTTCACGACACCCTGAATCAACGCCAGTGTCACCATGTCACCATTGGCAACATGGCCGATTTCGTGGCCCAGGACCGCCCGAATCTCATCCTTGTTAAAGCGATGCAAGAGCCCCTCACTGACCGCAACCAGCGCGTCGTTCTTGTTCCAGCCCGTTGCGAAGGCATTGGACTGGGACGCAGGAAAAATCGCGACTTCCGGCATACCAATGCCGGCGTTTTTGGCCAGCTGCGCCACGGTATCCACCAGCCAGCGTTCGGCAGGCGTGCGCGGGGAATCAATGACCCGGGCCTTTGTGCTCCACTTGGCCATTCGCTTGGATATCAGCAGTGACACGATGGCGCCGGCGAATCCGAAGACCGCAGCGAAAGCCAGCAAAGAGCCATACTGAATACCATTCTGGGCGAGGTAGCTATCCACGCCCAGCAGTCGCAGTGTGAAACTGGCGACAAGGATTACAGCAAGGTTGGTTGCCAGAAACAGCAGAATACGCATGTTGGTTCCCTGATCAGTTCGTCACAGAAAATAAAGCCGTCATTCAGACCGTTATATGCGGCCGCGGTTCAATCAATCAACGAGCTTACGGTGATTTAATAAATGCCGCGGTCCGCGAAGAAGGTTGTCTGCATGATCTGGCTGATTCGGGCAGAGTTACCGCTGCGCAGCGCCGTTCTGATCAGATGGATGTGAGTGGAAAGATCTTCTTTGACTGAAGGAGGCAGGGAGCTGGCCGAGCCTTCTTCCTCGGGGACTCCGAACTCCCTGGCCAAAGCCTGCGGCGCCGGGGAGCTCAGGCGGATAAAGGCGTCTCGGGTCAGTACAGCCTGGTCCAGTGCCTCCTGGCGAATGGTATCGATGTACCTGAGCAGGCCTTCCTCCGAAAGCCAGAGGAGGGCGCCAAAACAGGCCATGTGCCGTTTGCTGTGGAGACCAAACTCGTCCGGCTCATCCGGACCAGCGATGTCCTCGACAAACAAGTTTATCCGACGCGGGAAGGCGCCATACAACTGCACCAGAGCAATGGCCGCATCCTTGTAGAATTCCTCGACGTGAATATCCGCCATGGTTTTCCCCGTTATTGCTGGTATTGACCAAGGAAATTTCCGAGTCGGCCCATGGCATCCTCCAGGGTGTCTTCCCTTGGCAGGAACACCACTCTCAGGTGTTGTTTGTCATCAATATTGAACGCAGACCCCTGTACCAGCAGAATTTTTTCCTGAATAAGCAGGTCCAGAACCAGCTTTTCATCATTGACGATGGGAAAGTGCTTCGGATCCAGTTTCGGGAACAGGTACAACGCGCCCTGAGGCTTGACACAGCTTACCCCCGGAATGTCGTTGAGCATCCGCCAGGCGGTTTCCCGCTGCTCATACAGCCGCCCGTCTGGCGCCACCAGATCGTTAATGGACTGGTAGCCCCCCAGGGCAGTCTGAATGGCCAACTGGGCCGGAACATTGGCACAGAGCCGCATGTTGGAGAGCATGTCGATGCCCTCAATCAAATCCTTCGCCCGGTGCTTGGCACCACTGACAATCATCCAGCCCGAACGGTAACCCGCGGCCCGGTAGTTCTTGGACAGGCCGTTATAGGTGAAGAAAAGCACATCGTCGGCCAGTGAGGCGGTGGAAATATGCTGGGTACCGTCATAGAGAATCTTGTCGTAGATCTCATCGGACAGGATGATCAGATTATGCTTCCGGGCCAGTTCGATGACCTGTTCGAGAAGCTCTTTCGAGTACACAGCGCCGGTCGGGTTGTTCGGGTTGATCAGAACAATGGCGCGGGTTCGCCGGGTGATTTTCTTGCGGATATCGTCAATATCCGGAAACCAGTCCTGCTGTTCATCGCATCGGTAGTGCACGGGCTTGCCGCTGGAAAGCGTAACGGCAGCGGTCCACAGGGGGTAGTCCGGGGCCGGGATCAGCACTTCATCACCGGTGTTCAACATGGCCTGCATCGTCATGACGATCAGCTCACTGACCCCGTTACCCAGGAAAATATCGTCAATATCGACTTTGTCGATGCCCCGTTGCTGGCAATAGTGCATGACTGCCTTGCGGGCAGAGAACAGCCCCTTTGACTCCACATAGCCCTGGGCCTGGTGCATGTTGTAGATGACGTCCTGCTGGATTTCTTCAGGGACATCCAGTTCGAAGGCGGCAGGGTTGCCGATGTTGAGCTTGAGTACCCGATGCCCCTCTTCTTCGAGTCGACGCGCTTCCCGCAGAACTACGCCACGGATTTCATAACACACGTTATCCAGCTTGGCGGATTTGTAGTAGTTCTGCATAAGACCCGGACGTCCTTCTTTTGAGATCGAAAAATGGCACCTGCCAACACGACAGGCCTTTATTCTAGCGGAGCGAGGGCCGGCGGCAACAGGGGAATTATGATGAATTGTGTCGTGTTAAGGCAGATTTAGCTCACAAACCTGAACCGGTTTTTGAAAATGGTCCCCGTAGCGTCTGCATTGCCATGGTTTTTTGGTCTGTGTTGTGAACAATGGTTCAAGAAGAACGCAAAACATCAAAGGGAGAATTTTATGGCAGGCGAGACGGTCTACGATTTCACGGTACGGGATATCAAGGGTAACGAGAAAAGCATGGCGGAGTACCAGGGCAAAGTACTCCTGATCGTGAACACCGCCAGCAAATGCGGTTTTACGCCCCAGTTTGAGGGCTTGCAGTCCCTTCACAACGAGTTGGGTGACAAGGGCTTTGAGGTTCTGGGCTTTCCCTGCAACCAGTTCCTGAATCAGGACCCGGGTGACGAGGATGCGATCAGTCAGTTCTGCAGTCTGAACTACGGTGTCGATTTTCCCATGTTTTCCAAGATTGAAGTGAATGGTGATGGCGCCCACCCCCTGTTTCGCTTTCTCAAGCGCGAAGCCAGGGGCCTGATGGGATCGGAAAAAGTGAAGTGGAACTTTACCAAATTTCTGGTCGCGCCAGATGGCAAGGTTGTTCGTCGTTACCCGCCCACCGCAAAACCGGAAGATATCCGGGTCGATATCGAAAAACTGTTACCGGCCTGAACTCTCGGGTGATGGAGAAGGGCGCCAACGGTTGATGACCTCCCGGAGCTCATCACGCTTGTAAGGCTTGGTAATGTAGTCGTTCATGCCTGAGGCGAGGCAGTCCTCGCGGTCCCCCTGCATTACATTGGCGGTAACGGCAATGATGGGCAGGTCTTTCCACTGCGGGTTCTGCCGAATCCTCTGTGTTGCCTCATAACCGTCCATGACCGGCATCTGGCAGTCCATCAGCACCAGGTCGTAATGGTTCTGTTCCAGCGCCTGTATGGCCTTCAGGCCGTTCTCTGCGTGGTCTGCGCGATGCCCCAGTTTTTTCAGCAGGCTGCTCGCCACCAGTTGATTCACCTGATTGTCCTCCACCAGAAGGACCGCCAGGGACTGTTCGGTGCCGGTTTGTTCATCCGGGGCAGCGTCAGGAGCGGTGCGATCGTCACTGGCCATTACGCCCGCGGCCCGACCGAGGCAGCGGAAAAGTTCATTCCGCCGCAATGGCAGCGACAGAAGTTGGTAACGTCCCCTGGCCGGAGGCAGGGTGCCGGTAGCGTCAGCAAGGATCACGCCGGCGCCTTGCCAGTCAGCTGCGAAGGCCAAGGTTTCCTCATCTTCGGCGCTGGCCAGCGCCAGCAAAATCCCCTCCGGATGCCGGCTTGCACCCCGGACAGGAATGCCCCACTTCCGAAGCTCAGCCTCAATGGCTGAACGGTGCGGGTTTTCCGGGGGGATGGCCATGGCAATGCCGATGTCCCTGAGTCGGGCGTCCACCCGGGGAAGATCCTGGTCTTCGCCGGCCTCATGGACCGGCAGCGGCAGAGTAACGGTAAAGTGAGTGCCGTTGCCTTGCCGGGAGTCCACCAGAATCTGGCCATGCATGCGTTCCACAAGCTGGCGACAAAGTGTCAGGCCCAGACCGGTGCCGCCATACAGGCGGGTGGTTTCCGCGTCAGCCTGGGAAAAGGGCGAGAAGATACGGTGCAGGCCTTCACTGGACATGCCGATCCCGGTGTCCACCACGTCGATTCTCATACTGCCGCCGGAATAGGCCGTCCGGATCTTTACACCGCCCTCGTCGGTAAACTTGATGGCGTTGCTCAAAAGATTGTTGAGCACCTGGCGGACCCGTGTCGGGTCACCCAGGAAGTTTTCCGGCAGGTCAGGGTCAATTTCGGTAACCAGGTAAATGTGTTTTCGGCGGGCCTGCTGGGCGTGGAGTGTTGCGCATTCCTCAATCAGATGCCGGACGCTGAACGGGATGTTTTCCAGGCTCAGTTTGCCTGCCTCTACCTTTGAAATATCCAGGATGTCATTCAGCAGTCCAAGCAGACTCTCGCCGGCGTTCAGGGCGATTTCCATCCGGTTGCGTTGTGCAGGGTCCAGTTCGCCCTCAAGCGCCAGGCCCAGCATGCCCAGAACGCCATTGAGGGGCGTTCGGATCTCGTGGCTCATGCTGGCCAGGAAATTGGCCCTTGCCCTTGCCCGGCGAACCGCATCTTCCTTGGCTTTCACCAGGGCGCGGTTACCGCGTTGCAGGGCTTCGTTCTTCTCTGAGATTTCCCGGGTACGGTCCTCCACTTCCTGCTCAAGCTGGGTGGAGTAGTTCTTCATGGCACTTTCTGCGTGCCGGAGTTGGGCAAGGCTCGAGTCAATGGTTTCGAGATGCTGGTTGATAATGCCAACCATGGTCCCGATCTCGTCTTCCCGATGGTTTGCCGGGATTGGAAGCCTGACTTTTTCGGGAGAGCTGGCCCGCACCTGGCTCAGTGCGCTGATGACATTGAGCATGGGGCGGGTAAGCACGAAATAGAAGATGGCCAGCAAGGCTGCGGACAGGATGAGGCTCTTGAGAAGCCCGCTGATCAGCGTGTAGCCGGCCCGCTGTAGAAACAGCGCGCCATAGTGATAGGTATCGATGGTGACGATCAGGTGGCCGAGTGACAGATCCTCAAGCTGTGGAACCTGCAACTCCTGTCGGAATACCCGGTCGGAGCCAAATAGCAGGTCACTGACCCAGCGATAGGGGGACTCCGGGCTGCTTTTGCTCGACGCAGCCATGGTCTCGTCGTCGTTGTCCGTGATCCGTGCATCGATGGTGGCGGGATGGCGCAGCAGGCCATCGAGTAATTCCTCCGCCAGCCGCACATCAATATTGTAGGCAATCTGGGACGCGGGGCTGTTGCTGATATCGATCAGCGCGTGGATTTCATTCTCCATCGACTCCTTTGCGCTGAAGTAGTCCAGGGTAATCTGGACCACATTCAGCACCAGCCCGAGGATCATGGCAACCAGTACCGTGTCTCGGGTCAGTCGATAGGAAAGTCGTTGTTTGAAGCCCTTGCTCACGGGTTTGCACTGTCCCTGTTGGCGGGCCTGCAATGGCGACCCGTTCGGTGCCTTCAGTCGTCGTAATCGGCCTTTTTCTTCCACTCGTCGTCGTGGAGGAAGGTATCCCACTCTCGATCCAGCTTGGACTCGCCCTGCGGGCTCTCTTTGCCCTCGGCACTCATTGCTTCCAGTTCTTTAATGCGCGTCCGGAAGCTTTTGACCGCTTTCATGGCCAGGGGATTGTCGCGGGATTTGCCCATCTCGGTACTGGCCAGGTGATAGGCGTGGATGGCCTTTCGAATCTGGTTCTGGCGCACGTAGTCCCGGGCCTGAAACACATGCAGGTCCGCGTGGGTCTTGTGGACCAGGAAGAGCACATACTTGAGATTTTTCTTGGCGGTGGCGGCATCAATTCGACCGCTCTTGTGCATGGCCTCGATCATCTTGAAAAGATTCTGAAGCAATTCCTTGACGTAATTGGATTTTTCGGCGGAATCAATTTTGACAGGAGTGGTGGTATCCCGCTTTTCGATGATCTGTGTTTTCAGTTCGGCGGCGGAGTTTTGCCACTCTTTGACCGGCAGGTTGGACTTCAGGCCGGCAAGTTCCGTGCAGGCTTCTTCCATGCGTTTGATCAGGAGCAGTTTCAGATCGGCCGTCAGATATTGGCCGGGAATTTCGGTCAGCAGCCGATTGGCTCTCTTATAGGCGTCTTCCTGGGCTGTAATCTTGCGTGCCCGTTCAATACGGGCGCGCTCGCGCATCTGGCTGAGCACAATAATGACAATCGAGACGGTAACGATGGCCGCCAGCAGAAGGACGATCGTAGTGGTATCCATTTTGTCAGTAACGACTCCGGCTTCAGGATCAAATGATGGCGGGTCTATAAACCGGCCTCAAATTACCGATATTATTCAGCAAGTATCCGAAAGACTAGCAGAAATCCCGGTCCAGATCCGTTTTCAAATGTGAAAGTTCGTGTTGCAGATTGATTACGTGAATCTTTAGTATCATGTATATTGTTTTTGTGAATGAGTCTGGCTTTTCCCGTTTTATTGGCGTTCCGGAGTTTTTGTGGATATTTCCCGTGTTGATCTGAATCTGCTCGTCTATCTGGATGTGTTGTTGCGCGAGCGGAATGTTACCAAGGCCGCCAACCACCTGGGTATTACCCAGCCTGCGATGAGCAATGGTCTGAAGCGGTTGCGCGACCTGTTCAGTGATCCGCTGCTGGTGCGAACCAGTGAGGGTATGACGGCCACGGAGCGCGCGCGGGAACTGCAACCGCTGGTACGGGGAATCCTGTCGGATATTGAGCAGGCCGTGCAGGACAAGACGCCGTTTTCGGCCCTGGAAAGCCAGCGCGTGTTCCGGATCATGGCCAGTGATTATGCCGAGTCCTGCCTGATGCCCCGGGTTCTGAGACGGATCCGCCAGGAAGCACCGCACGTTACCCTGGACGTACTCACTCCCAGTGATGTCAGCTTTCTGGATGTGGAGCAGGGGCGGCTCGACATGGCCATCAACCGGTTCGACAAGATTCCGCAGTCTTTTCACCAGAAGACGCTCTGGACCGAGTACTTTGCCTGCCTGATGAACGCCCGGAATCCGGTACTGAAAGAGCCCTTCACCCTCGATACCTATCTGGACGCCAGCCATATCTGGGTCAGCAAGACCGGGTTTGGCGTTGGCGTGGGTGTGAACCCCAAGGACGTCCAGCGCCTGGGCTGGGTTGACGAGGCACTTTCGAGAATGGGTCGCAAGCGCCAGATTTCCGTCTTCACCCGCCACTACCAGGTGGCCATGTTGTTGGCCGAGCAGCACGACCTGATTGCCACTCTGCCATCCCGGGCCGCCTGGCTGCAGAAAGACAATCCCAACCTCGTGGTGAAGGTGCCCCCGTTCGAAATTCCACCGTTCGAACTGAAAATGGCCTGGAGCCCGCTGCTGCAGCACAACGCGGATCACCAGTGGCTGCGCAAACTGATTGCCGAGGTGGCTACCGAGGTAGATACCGAATTTGCTCCGTTCGGGGCCAGGTTCGAAGCGCCGGACGCGCCCCAGGCCCATCACTCAGAGCGGTAGTTCCCGGAGTTCCAGGGAAGGGCGTGCCGCATCCCACATGCGTTGGAAATTTTCAGAAAGGAGTTTTACTCGGCCGCTGTCCGAGAACTTGGCAAACCCTTCGGACTTGTAGAAGCCATGCCTGTACACCACGCCTTCGCGATCCGCGAGAATGAATGGCTGGTCCTCAACCGGATAGTCCTCATTAACGAGTCGAAGCTCCATCCGGCTCGGCAGCCGGCGCATAAGCTCGACCAGAGTGTGTCGACGTTTCACCAGAGGCTTGTCGTCATGGATGAGCAACCTTACCTCACTGAGCCGGTGCCGGCGGGCGAGGGCGGATATCAGTTCCCTGAAACGATGCCGGTCATACAGGTCATGCTCGAGCAGGCGGTCATACAGCCAGATACGCTGGCCGGCCTGGCCAACCACCGAATCCATCAGGCCCAGGAGTGTGGCCTCGGTATCAAACAGCCAGGAATCCGTGTCACTGCCCAGAATCATTGGCTGATCCTTGTTGCCAAGACCCTCAGCGGCAAGCTCCGGTGCCAGGCAGCGCATGTCAAAGTGGGGAATACCGGCGTCGTCATAAACGCCCGAACAGACATGGAAGCCTGAACGTTGGTAGAAGGGAATGGCGTGCTCCTGGGCAGAAAGCCTGAGCTCGGAAAACCGTTCGGCGGATTCTGCAATCAGGTGTCTTAGCAGTGCTTCCCCGATGCCCTGTCCCCGGTACTGGGGCAATATCGCCATGCGACCAATGTGGCCAGTTTCTTCCAGGGTCGAAAACAGCCGGGCTACCCCGGCGGGGGTGTTGTCCGGGAGCACGGCGAGGTAGTGATCGGCAATCTCGTCGGTTTCATCCCACTCCAGTTCCGGCGGGACTTTCTGTTCGTCAATAAAGACCTGCTGACGAATCTCCCGGATGGAGGCCGGAGCCAGTTGCCAGCTGTATTTGCGAAACCGAATGCTCATAATGCCTATTCGAAGTAAACAGAACCCTGATTGTAGAGCGTGGTCAGAAGCCCGAGCAACGCTTCGTCTTCAGCAAATCGGGCCAGGGCAGCCATGTCTACGCGGGCAGCAGAACAGAGTAACGGAGCGACTGGCCGGGCGTCGCCCTTGAGCAGGAACTGCTCGCCATCGACAAACAGGGCGGTTTCACTGGGAAAGTCGTAGTAAGCGAAACGGGATCCTTCGTTCCAGCGTAACTGTTCGCCCGCATGAATTGCTTCGGCAACATCCTCCGTGGACGCCGGCTCCTCGGCGGGAACAACAATGTCCATGCTCTTGGGCGCTGTTGAAAACTGGCCAAACCAGAGGGCCAGCTGCCGGCGGTCCCCGAGCTTTTCCCGGATGACACTCTCCAGGCGGTCGACCACATCGGGTTGAATCGTGCCGGGGTTGTCCTGGACCTGGAGATCGGGATCGTTCAGGTGGTCCGCAGCGTCGGACTGACTGCACAGGAAGTCGGTAAAGCCGGTTAGGAGATCGTCCATAGTGGGTGCCCGGAACCCAACCGACAGGGTGATGCAGTCGTCCTCGGCCACTCCGTGATGGCCGATGCCCGGCGGCAGGTACAGCATGTCACCGGGAGCCAGGGTAACGGTTTCTTCGCCATCCCAGCTGCTCAGGATCCGCAGCGGAGTGCCCTCCACCCGGGGCGAGGTATGGTCGCAGTGACCACCGAACGTCCACCGTCGGTGACCCTGGGCCTGAAGCAGAAATACGTCGTATTGATCGTAGTGGGGACCGACACTGCCGCCTTTCGGGGCAAAGCTGGCCATGATGTCATCCAGACGCCAGTTGGGAATGAAGCGGAAATGCTCCAGAAGATCGGCAATATCCGGCACCCAGTGGTCCAGCCCCTGAACCAGCAGCGTCCAGTCCTGCTCAGGCAGGCTGCTGAACCGGTCTGGAGAGAAGGGGCCATTGTGCAGCTGCCAGGGCTTGCCATCGTCATTTTCCATGACAATCCGGGACTCAACACCTTCCTCGCAGGCCAGGCCCGCCAGTTCATCGGCGCTGACCGGGCACTCGAAATCCGGGAACGCCTGGCGGATAACCAGCGGCTTTTTCTGCCAGTAATCCCGCAGAAATTCAGAGGGTGTCAGTCCGCCAAGCATGTCCATGGGTGTACTCCCGGTTTCAGATGTTTTGTGCCTGATCGACGGCATTACCGATGTAACGGCCCGGAGTCAGCGCCATCAGTTCGGCCTTGGCCTGCTCCGGAATGTCGAGGCTCTCCACGAAATTCTTGATCACTTCGGGAGTCATTGCCTTGCCGCGGGTCAAAGCCTTGAGCTTTTCATAGGGCTTTTCAATGTTGTAACGGCGCATCACCGTCTGGATCGGCTCGGCAAGTACTTCCCAGGCATGGTCCAGGTCTTCATCCAGCCGAGCCGGATTGATTTCCAGTTTGCCCAGGCCTTTGAGGGAGGCTTCGTAGGCAATCAGGCTATGGGCAAAGCCCACGCCCAGGTTACGCAGTACGGTGGAGTCGGTCAGGTCCCGCTGCCAGCGTGAAATGGGAAGCTTCGCGGAGAGGTGGCTGAACAGCGCATTGGCGATGCCCAGGTTGCCCTCGGAATTCTCGAAATCAATGGGGTTGACCTTGTGGGGCATGGTTGAGGAACCCACTTCGCCTTCCACCGTTTTCTGCTTGAAGTAGCCGAGAGAGATATAGCCCCAGATGTCACGATCCAGGTCAATCAGGATGGTATTGAAGCGGGCGACGGCATCGTAAAGTTCGGCGATGTAATCGTGTGGTTCTATCTGTGTGGTGTACGGGTTCCAGTCGAGGCCGAGGCTCTCGATGAACTCCCGGGCATTCAGGGCCCAGTCGATTTCCGGATAGGCGGAGAGATGGGCGTTGTAATTACCCACGGCACCGTTGATCTTGCCCAACAGCTCGGTTTCCCGGATCTGTTTCACCTGGCGACGCAGACGGTGAACCACGTTCGCCAGCTCTTTGCCAACGGTGGTGGGAGAAGCCGTCTGGCCGTGTGTCCGCGAAAGCATGGGCTGTTCGGCGTGGTCGTGAGCCAGCTGGGCCAGTTTGTCGACAACACGGTCCATGGCCGGCAGCAGGCCGTGGTCCAGGCCTTCCCGCAGCATCAGGCCATGGGACAGGTTGTTGATGTCTTCGGAGGTACAGGCGAAGTGAACGAATTCCGTGACGGCGTGCAGTTCTGGAACGCCGGCAATTTTCTCCTTGATGAAGTATTCGACTGCTTTTACATCGTGATTGGTGGTGCGTTCGATGTCCTTGATGCGCTCGGCGTCTTCAAGGCTGAACTCACTGACCAGGCTGTCCAGAACTTTGTTGGCCTCCGCGGAGAACTCGGGTACCTCGGTTACCCCGGGATGAGCGGCCAGCTTCTGCAGCCAGCGGATCTCGACGGTTACCCGGTTCCTGATCAGGCCATACTCACTGAAAATTTCACGGAAGACGCTGACCTTGCTGCCATAGCGTCCATCGACCGGGGAAATGGCGGTCAGGGCGGTGAGTTCCATCGAAAACCTCTCAAGTCATCAAAGATTCGGATCAAAAGAAAATAAGGGGTGCTTATCATACACCACCAGAGACACTGAATCAGCGCCGTCAGTGGTACAGGGAGCGATTGGCTTCCTCGGCCAGTTCACCGGCAAGCCCGATAACTTTTTTCCGGGCAAAGATCAGCTGCCAGCGGCGGCCGCCGGTCTGGCGCCAGAGCACTGCTGAGCGAATGCCTGCGAGCAGCAGGGCGCGCACTTTTGCAGCATTTTCCTCTTGCTGCAGGACCGAGGGGTTGCCGCTGACCTGGATTCGCAGTCGAAAGGTGCTGATGGTGTCGGCATAGACCGATGCCAGATTGCTGATCAGATTTGGGTGGATGTACCCGAAATGGCTTGCGGTATGCCTGGCCTGATCAATACGGCTGCCGATTACATCCAGCATGTCAGAGCGGCGATTCAGTTTGGATTCGAGCTGGATCAGGTTGAGGGCATAGCGCAGCACTTCGATGTCCTGCTGCCGGGACTGCTGGCTGAGCACCGAGGAAAGGGTGGCAAGGCCTTCGCGGATATCCCGCAGTTCGCCGCCGTAGACGTCCAGAGTGTTTTCCGGATTGGTGGCAAACAGGGAGCGGATGGACGTTTCCAGACTGGCTTCGTTGCACTGGCCGTTATGGGCAATCTGCTGAACCAGGTTTGCGGCCTGGAAAACCCCGGCCAGCGCGAGGGTCTGATCCTTGAGGGAGCGGCTCATGCGGTTTCTTCCTGGGGCCGGGTTCCGGTCAGGCGGGCTGGCAAGGGTTCGCCGTCTCGCCAGGTCTCTTCAATGACGCCGCCGCCGAGGCATACCTCGCCATCGTAGAAAACGACAGATTGCCCGGGGGTGACAGCGCGCTGGGCGTCGTCAAAGTCTACCCGGACGCCGCCCTCGATCACGACAACTTCGCAATCCTGGTCCGGCTGCCGGTAACGGGTTTTGGCCTTGCACCGGAACGTCCCTGCAGGTGGTTCGCCAGCGACCCAGTCAATCGGTCCTGATACCAGGCCCCGGGAAAAGAGCAGGCGGTGATGCTTGCCCTGGACTGCAATCAGAACATTGCGAGTGAGATCTTTTTCCGCCACATACCAGGGCTCGTCCCCGAATTCACTGAGGCCGCCTATGCCAAGCCCCTGACGCTGGCCAATGGTGTGATACATCAGGCCCTGGTGCCGGCCGATTTTCTGGCCATCCGGTGTTTCGATATCGCCGGGCTGGGCCGGAAGGTATTGCTTCAGAAAATCCTTGAACTTGCGCTCGCCAATGAAGCAGATGCCGGTCGAGTCTTTTTTGTCATGGGTGACGAACCCCTGTTGCTCGGCAATACGACGCACCTCGGGTTTCTCCAGTTCCCCTACCGGGAACAGGGTTCGTGCGATGCGGTCGCCGGAGACGGCATGCAGGAAGTAGCTCTGATCCTTGTTTGGATCCAGCCCTTTAAGGAGTTGGGCTTTGCCCGGGGCATCGGCAATCGGTCGCTGACGGGCATAATGGCCAGTGGCGATATAGTCGGCCCCGAGAGTAACGGCATAGTCCAGGAAAGCCCGGAACTTCACTTCCTTGTTGCAAAGGATGTCGGGATTGGGCGTACGCCCGGCCTGGTACTCGGAAAGGAAGTGTTCAAATACACGGTCCCAGTATTCGGCCGCGAAGCTGGCAGTGTGCAGCTTGATGCCGATGGCGTCGGCCACGGCCTGGGCGTCGGCCAGGTCCGTCATGGCGGTGCAGTATTCGGTGCCGTCGTCCTCATCCCAGTTCTTCATGAACAGGCCTTCAACCTGGTATCCCTGATCCTTGAGCAGCCAGGCGGCCACGGAAGAGTCCACGCCGCCGGACATGCCGACGATCACACGGGTGTTGGCAGTGCTGGTTGAAGAATGGGCTTCGGATGCGATGGTCATGACAGCTTTGTTACCGGCTAAAAAACCGAAAGTTTATCATCTTTCCGGAGGCGCCGTCTGCGCATCCACCACCACGTCCAGGGGGTATTGCCGACCGTTTCGGTAATCTTCTATGCACTGGAGCACGAGCGGGCTGCGCAGTTTATCGCCCAGCGCGCGAATTTCATCGAGGGTCAGCCAGTGTGCGGCAATGATGCCCTCGTCCAGCTGATCGGTAAGGCGGGTGCGAGCCCGGGCTGCATAACAGAACCGGTAGTAGGTAACCCCGTTGGCGGGCGCCTTGTAGGTGTAGATGCCCAGAAAGTGCAAGGGCTCTATGTCCCAGCCAGTCTCCTCCAGGGTTTCCCGCCGAACGGCATCCAGTATGGCTTCATCTTCTTCCACGTGGCCTGCAGGCTGGTTGAAAACAACCTGTCCGCCGCTGACTTCTTCAACCATCAGGTAGCGGTCGGCCTCATCTTCAACAATGACGGCCACGGTGGCGTGGGGTGTCCAGGTCATGGTTTCCGGTTTCTCCTGGGTCGGTCGCCGGCGCGACTGCGTCGGCGGGGTGATTGTGCTGGCGCTGGGAGATTGACAGTGACAACCCGATGAGCCCCGGACTTGAGGCCGTCGAGGGTCCAGTCGCCGATTCGGTATCGGATAAGTCGCAATGTAGGGAAACCCACGGCGGCAGTCATTCGTCGGACCTGCCGGTTTTTGCCTTCGGCTATGGTCAGTTCAATCCAGCTGGTCGGAATGTTATCGCGATGGCGAACAGGCGGCACTCTGGGCCAGACTTCCGGAGCGGTCATTCTCACGGCTTTGGCCGGCCGGGTCAGGCCGTCTTTCAGTTGAACCCCGGCGGCCAGGTGTTTCAGTGCCCGGTCCGAGATGTCTCCTTCTACCTGTACCCAGTAAGTTTTGGGCATCTTCAGTGTTGGTGACGCAATGCGGTGCTGTAAGGCACCCTCGGCAGTGAGCAGGAGCAGGCCTTCGGAATCGTAGTCCAGGCGACCGGCGGGGTAGATGTCCGGAATTCGCAGGAAGTCTGCCAGGGTAGCGCGCGGCGAACCACTTCCGGACGCCCCATCGTCAGTAAACTGACTCAGAACCTGGAAAGGTTTGTTAAAAAGTACAAGTTCGGCCATGGGCTGCTGCGTTCCCGGAATCCAGAATGGCTGTGGAGAGGGCAGGGTACTGCAAAGAGTCAAACCGGCAAAGTGGCGATGAACCGGGAGGCGGAGTGGCATGTTTTTCGGATACAAAAAAATGGCCCCACCAGCGCAGCACCGGTGGGTGTCGTTGTTCCAGTGCCAGAGCTGCTCAGGCGTTTACTGCGCGGGGCGGATAGCCGTCCCGGCCTGACTCCTGCTGCCCTGACTTCCCGGCGGTTTCGCTCCCCGCGCCGGCCTGCGCCTTGCTGGCGGGCAGCTCGTCAGGGACGATGTTGACCGCGTGAATGCCCTTGTCGCTGGGCTTTTTGTCGAAGGTTACGGCCTGGCCGGCTTTTAAGGTCTTGTAGCCGTCCATTTGCACCGAAGAGAAGTGCGCAAACAGGTCGTCACTGCAGCCATCCTCGATGATGAATCCGTACCCTTTGGCATTGTTGAACCACTTGACTTTGCCTCTTGGCATGATGAACTCCCCTGTTCTTTTGCTGTCACTATTCTTGTTAATGCTTTGTTTGCCTATCGGCGCCGTCGCACTGTCGGTCCGAATCCTGTTACAGAAATCTTGCATGGATTTACATTATTTTACATTGCATCTTAACTTTCGGCCAATCATGGCAGTGAGTCAATAGTTTCTATGCCGGGAATGTGTGGTTCAACGCAGTCTGGAAGCGGTATCATGTTCGTATTGATAAATATCTCACGCCCCGCTTGAAAACCCGGGGGCGGACATCCACATTTAACAGGAGCACCGATAAACCGGTAAGGAATGATGCGGACTATCGAAAATTCTCTACTAGTATTCAATCAGGGGGAGGACGAACAACCGGGGCGACAGGATGACCTCAGCGTTGCTCCCGAAAAGCCTGCTCTCAAGCGCCCTGCGCGATACAGGGTAGTGCTGTTGAACGACGATTACACACCCATGGATTTCGTCGTGGATGTGTTGATGAAGTTCTTCGGAATGAACGAAGAAAAGGCGACGCAGGTGATGCTGCTCGTCCATACACAGGGAAAGGCTGTATGCGGGGTATATACCCGGGACATCGCGGAAACAAAGGCGGCACAGGTGAACCAGTATTCCTCGGAATGCGAACATCCGCTCCTTTGCGAGATTGAACGTGCGGACTGAAAGACGTTGGGGTGGCCCATGCTGAGCAAAGATCTAGAAATTACGCTGAATACGGCCTTCAAGAGTGCCCGGGACAAGCGTCATGAGTTCATGACCGTGGAGCATCTGTTGCTGGCCCTACTGGATAATGAATCGGCAGTGGGCGTTCTGAAAGCCTGTGGTGCAGACCTCAAACGGCTTGAGGAAGAGCTTGTCGAATTTGTGGATTCAACCACGCCATTAATTCCGAGCAGTGACAGTGAGCGAGAGACGCAGCCAACGCTGGGTTTCCAGCGCGTGCTGCAGCGGGCGGTTTTCCATGTGCAGTCCTCGGGCAAGAAAGAGGTGACCGGTGCCAACGTGCTGGTGGCCATTTTCAGCGAGCAGGAAAGCCAGGCGGTCTACGTGCTCAAGAAGCAGAGCATTGCCCGTATTGATGTGGTCAACTTTGTTTCCCACGGCATTTCCCGCGTACAGGGTGCGGAAGACCAGGAAAGCCACGACCAGGCGTCTCACGATGAGGCTGGCGAAGAGGGTGGCCAGTCCAAGCCACTGGAAAGCTATGCGACCAATCTCAATGAGCAGGCCCGGCAGGGCAGGATTGACCCGCTGATCGGGCGTGAACACGAAGTCGAGCGAGTGGTTCAGATCCTGGTGCGACGCCGCAAGAACAACCCGCTGCTGGTGGGCGAGGCCGGTGTCGGCAAGACCGCCATAGCGGAAGGCCTTGCCAAGCGCATTGTCGATGGTCAGGTGCCTGATATCATTTCCGACGCTGTTGTCTACTCACTGGATCTCGGGGCTTTGCTGGCCGGAACCAAGTATCGCGGGGATTTCGAGAAGCGTTTGAAAGGACTGCTAGCCGAACTCAAGAAAGAGAACCACGCGATTCTGTTCATCGACGAAATTCACACCATCATTGGGGCGGGCTCCGCTTCCGGTGGCGTGATGGACGCCTCGAACCTGTTGAAGCCCATGCTCAGCTCCGGAGAGATCCGGTGCATCGGTTCAACCACGTTCCAGGAGTTCCGGGGAATCTTCGAGAAGGACAGCGCCCTGGCTCGCCGTTTCCAGAAAATCGATGTCAACGAGCCCAGCGTCGAGGACACCTATCAGATCCTGAAAGGCCTCAAGCCGAATTTCGAGAAGCACCACGATCTCAAATACACCGACAAGGCACTGCGGGTGGCTGCAGAGCTGTCCGACCGCTACATCACAGACCGTCATTTGCCAGACAAGGCCATTGACGTTATTGATGAAGCGGGTGCCCGTCAAAGGCTGCAGCCGGAGGGCAAGCGCAAGAAGACCGTTGACGTCACCGAGATCGAGGATGTGGTTGCGAATATTGCCCGCATTCCGCCGAAGAACGTCTCCACCAGCGACAAGGATCTGCTGCGGAACCTGGAGCGGGACCTCAAGATGACGGTGTTTGGTCAGGATCCGGCCATCGAATCGCTGTCCACCGCCATCAAGCTGGCCCGTGCCGGACTGAAGTCGCCCGAGAAGCCTGAGGGTGCTTTCCTGTTCGCAGGTCCGACCGGTGTCGGTAAAACCGAGGTTACCAAGCAGTTGGCCAAGGTTCTGGGCATCGAACTGGTTCGGTTTGACATGTCCGAGTACATGGAGCGCCACACTGTGTCGCGGCTGATCGGTGCGCCTCCGGGCTACGTCGGCTACGATCAGGGCGGCCTGCTGACCGAATCGGTCAACAAGCATCCGCACTGTGTGCTCCTGCTGGACGAGATTGAGAAAGCCCATCCGGAAGTGTTTAACCTGCTGCTGCAGGTCATGGACCACGGCACGCTGACCGACAACAACGGCCGCAAGGCGGATTTCCGCCACGTGATCCTGGTAATGACCACCAACGCCGGTGCCGAGAGTATGGCCCGTCGCTCCATTGGCTTCAGCGAGCAGGACCACAGCACGGACGGCATGGAAATCATCAGCAAGACGTTCACGCCGGAATTCCGCAACCGTCTGGACGGTATCATCCAGTTCGGTGATCTGCAGATCGATACCATCACCCACGTGGTGGACAAGTTCCTCACCGAGCTGCAGGCGCAGCTGGACGAGAAGCATGTGGTTCTGCATGTGGACGACGAAGCGAAGGCCTGGCTGGCCGAGAAGGGCTACGACGTCACGATGGGCGCCCGCCCGATGTCGCGTCTGATCCAGGACAAGATCAAACGGCCGCTGGCCGAGCAGATCCTGTTCGGGCGTTTGTCAGAGAAAGGCGGGGATGTTTTCATCCACCTTCGTGATGATGAGCTGGTATTCGAGTACGAGGACGAGCCTGCAGAGGCTGTCTGACATACTTGAACAGGAAAAAACCGCTGTCCGGGCAACCGGCAGCGGTTTTTTTACGCCCTAACGAAAAAAGCCCCCGAAGGGGCTTTCAGATGTCACGGGAGCATCAACGGGCGCGGTATACGATGCGGCCCTTGCTCAGGTCGTAGGGAGTCAGCTCAACCTTGACCTTGTCACCTGTCAGGATGCGGATGTAATTCTTACGCATCTTACCGGAGATGTGAGCTGTCACAACATGACCGTTGCTGAGCTCAACGCGGAACATGGTGTTTGGAAGGGTGTCGATAATAACACCTTCCATTTCAATGGCATCTGATTTCGGCATTCAGTAGAAACCTCGTTTGGATATGCTTCTCGTAATTTTAAATTGCGCAATTCTGCCTGATTTATCGGCGTTTGGCAAAGTTAGCCTGGGTCCAATTCACGCCAGTGGCCGTCTCGAAGCGCTTCGATCGGGCGGAAGCGGGTTTTGTAGTTCATTTTACGGCACTGCTTGATCCAGTAACCGAGATACAGGTGGGGCAGCCCCCTGCGGCGGGCTTCGTCAATTTGCCACAGGATCGCGTAGGTGCCCAGGCTCCTGTCCTCCAGATCCGGGTCGAAAACGGTGTAAATGGCCGAGAGTCCGTCGTCCAGCAGGTCCACGGCCGCCAGTCCCACCAGCTGCTCATCCTTGTGGATTTCCAGGAACCAGGAGTCGGTTGCCCCTTCCACCAGGAACGACGTGAACTGTTCCCGGGTGGGCGGGTACATATCGCCATCCTGGTGTCGCTGCTCAATGTAGTTGGCGTAGAGTTGGTAGTACCTTTCTGCAAAGGTGGCCGGCACCATGGTGCATTTCAGGTCGGTGTTTTTCCTGAGAACCCGCCGCTGGCTTCGGTCCGGTTTGAAATCATCGACCTTCAGTCTAACCGGGATACAGGCATTACACTGTTCGCAGTGGGGCCGGTAATAATGCGATCCACTGCGGCGGAAACCGAGGGCGGTGAGCTGGCTGTAAAGCTTTTTATCGATATGTGCACGCGGATCCACAAACATGGTGGTCGCCTCACGGTCTGGCAGGTAGCTGCAATCGTGGGGCGGCGTTGCGAAGAACACCAGTGTTCTGAGATTGCTCATTCACTCCTCCGGCCCGGGCCAACCCCATCGGAAGGTCCAGTCGGTCTGATCCGGTTTCTGGTCGATGCTCATCCTGAGTATAGATAAAAACTCTTCCCGGGGAATAGTCCGTGCGCCCATTGTCAGTAGGTGCCGGCTCTCCACCTGACAATCCATGATCCGGTAACCCCAGAGCTGCAACTGGTGCGCCAGGTGAACCATGAGAACCTTGGACGCGTTGGTCTCCAGGGAGAACATGGATTCTCCGAAAAAGCACCGGCCAATAGCCAGTCCGTACATGCCACCGGCCAACTCGCCGCGTCGGTTCCAGATTTCGATGGAATGAGCCACGCCCATGCGGTGCAGCTCCGAATAGCTGGCAATCATTTCTTCGGTAATCCAGGTGCCTTCGGCCCGGGTTGAGGCGCAAAGGCGGATAATCCGTCCGAAGTGTCGGTCTGCGGTTACCTGGAAGCGTCGCTGGTTCAGGGTGCGGCGCAGGCTTCGTGATACGTGGATTTCGTCCGGAAACAGGACGCATCTTGGGTTCGGTGACCACCACAGGATGGGCTGGTCGTCACTGTACCAGGGGAAGATGCCGTTCCGGTAGGCGAGGATGAGTCGTTCGGTGGACAGGTCCCCGCCGAGGGCAAGGAGGCCATCCGGGTCGTCCAGGGCTTCGTTGGCGGGGGGGAACCAGAGTTGGTCCGGGTCTAGCCAGGGTAGTGAGGTCATCCTTCTCCGGTTTTTACTGCCTAGTTCGCGTTGATCTCATTGCTAACGGACCTGGGAGTCGCGCCCGGGAGGACCAGTCTTCTAAAACACGCCGTAAATACATCCCTGTAGGCTTGGCTCCGCCATCCCTGGCTCCGCACAGTTTTAGAAGGCTGGTCCTCCCGGCCTCGATCAGCTTCCGTGTCGCCTTCTAAAAGACTAGATCAATCCTGTTGATCCAGAAACTTTTCCGCATCCAGGGCGGCCATGCAACCAAAACCGGCGGAGGTGACGGCCTGGCGGTAGACGTGGTCGGCTACGTCGCCGGCGGCGAAGACACCAGGGACGCTGCTCTGGGTGGCCATGCCTTCGAGGCCGGAGCGGATGCGGATGTAGCCGTTT
>CAZFQI010000037.1:0-29865 GCA_964520755.1 uncultured Marinobacter sp.
TTCGGTTTGGAGCCGGGGTACAGTAATGTTTCACCCTGGGCGTAGGCCTGGCAGCCCTCTTGCAGTGGGCAACTGTCACAGGCCGGCCGGCTGCGGGTACATACCATGGCGCCCAGATCCATAATGCCCTGGGTGTAGTCACGCACCCGTTGTTCCGGAGTATGTTCCTCGGCCCGTTGCCAGAGCTGGTTGAGCACGGCGGTCTGTCCTGGCCAGCCGGGAATGGCATGGTAGCGGGCCAGCACGCGTTTCACGTTGCCGTCCAGAATGGCGGCGCGAATGCCGAAGGCCTGGGCCAGTATGGCGGCCGCTGTGGAACGGCCTATGCCGGTCAGGGATTCAAGCTCTGCCTGGGTTTGTGGAAATTCACCACCAAAATCGCGAACCACAGTCTGCGCGGCTTTCTGCAGGTTCCGGGCCCGGGCGTAGTAACCAAGGCCAGACCAGTGGCTGAGTACATCATCCACGGGGGCTTCGGCCAGGGCATGGACGTCGGGAAAACGTTCCATGAACGCCTCAAAGTAGGGGATAACGGTGGTTACCTGCGTTTGCTGCAACATGATTTCCGAAACCCACACCCGATAGGCGTTCCGGTTGTGATGCCACGGCAGGTCATGCCGGCCGTGGCTGTCGTACCATTGCAGCAGTTTGTCGGCGAAACGGTCGGGCATCAGTTGAATAGCCCCTTGAGCTTGTCGCCGATCTGCTCCTGGACCTTTTCTTTTACCTTCTCCTCCGCCTTGGTTTTTGCCTTGTCCACTTCCTCTCGAGCTTTGGCCTTGGCGGCGTTTTCCGCGATGGTTTTCAGGGTGTCCCGGAAGCGGGATCCGTCAAAAGAACATAGGCCAGCCGGGTCCTCGGCGAAGTTGCCCCGGCACTCAACAGGAATTACCGCATTTTCTACGTATTCGGTGACACGGCAGGCGTTGTCCCTGTGGATCTCGCCGACGACTCTCAGGCCCACTTCGTAGTCCAGCTGGCTCTGGGCCATATCGACTGTGCCATTGCCCTCAAGACGCATGCCGGCCAGTGCCGCCACCAGGTCCGTGTTGTTCAGGGTGTTGCCATTGATGTCGAGGGTGCCGCGCATGTCGTTGAACGGTGTGCTGGTGCCCCAGTCGGTGGTTGTCAGCTCATCCTGGTTGACCAGGGCGATTCCCTGGCAGGCCATGCGGGTCAGGTTCATCCGGCGGAACTCTCCCTCGGCCAGGTTGAAGCTGATCTGGCCGTCGGCGTTGCCGCGCAGCGCCGAAATCCGGTTGCCGGTGGTGGTGGCATTCACCTTGAGATTCGCGCCGCCGGCGAGCATGTCCACTTCCGCCAGATCGGTGAGCAGGGGCAGGGTCTGTACGTTGGTGACGTCTGAACCGATGGTCCATTTCGGATTGTCGCTGCGGGCGTCGATGGTCACGTTGGCGCCGAAGCTGCCCTCATAAAGCTTTCCGCTGAACTCATCCACCTTCAGCAGGCCGTTTTTGGCAGTGGTGCTGGCCTTGATCTCGTTGATGGTCAGGTTGCTCACAATCAGCTGGCCGAGGCCCAAGTCAATATCCAGCAACAGACTGCGCAGGGTTTCCAGCGGCAACAGATCGGTTTCTGGTGCGCCGTTACCGGCGGTCTGCTGGCCTTCGGCCGATGTCGTTTCGCTGTCAGCGTTGGCGGCGCCTTCTTCGGCTTCAGGTGGCAGGTAGCGGTCGGCGTTCAACTGGTCGCCCTGGAGCCGAAAGACAACGCCCGTGTCGGCCAGATTGTAACTGCCGGAGCCGTTGAAGGTAGTGTCATCCAGTTTGATGGTCAGGTCGGTAAGCTCCACCTTTCCGGCGGGGCCGCCAATATTGGTGGAGAACGCAATGGCTTCCAGCACGTCCGGATCGCTGGTTTCCACCGAAGGCTGTCCGAGGTTGTTCAGCAGGTCCTTCAGCGAGAACTCGGCAATGGATACCTTGCCGCTCAGGGTCGGCTTGTCGCCGAAACCACTGACGTTCAGATCGGTAGACAGGTTCAGATTGGCCAGGCTGGCAGTAAAGCCGCTCAGATTGGCGGTTTCGTTTTCCAGGTTTGCCTTGGCCGAGCCCCCAAGTTCAGCCGTGACCTCTTTGCCGCCGAACGGCTCGCCGGTCATATCGAACACGGCATTCAGGCCGGATACCGCGAATTCGTTGAGTGCCTCGTTGGCGGCAAGACGGGCACTGACACTGCCATCTACTTCAAATGTGGGCTGGGTGGTGGCTACCCGGAACCCGATCTCCAACGGGAACTCGGACCCTAGAGTGATGTTGCTGGCGTTAACGGTGAAGTTTTCAAGCGTGACTGACTGGCCCGTGCTCTTGTCCGTGTAGTGCACCTGGGCGTTGCTGATCTGAACATTTTCCACATTAAAGTTCAGGGGCTCGCCGCCGGCACCCTGATCGTCCTGTGCCTGCTCATCCTGTGTGCCAGCCGTTTCTGCCGCAGCCTCTCCGGCAGCTTTCTCTGGCATGATGCGGGTCCAGTTCCCGTTACCCTGTTCGTCCACTTCAAGGCGGGCATCCAGTCCGTCCAGAACGAACGTATTCACCCGGGGCGCCATGGCAATGAGCGACCAGAAGTCGATCTGGGCAACCAGCTGTTCCAGGGCAACGAAGCGATCGCCTTCCAGACTGGCCTCGACGGAGTTCAGCTCAAGCCCCAGTGGGATGAAAGACCAGCCGATGTCGCCTTGCAGAACGAGATCAAGGTTGGTGGCATCCTCTACGGCTTTTTCAATCTGCGGCTTGTAGTCGTTGGGGTTGATCACGGCCATGGCGATGGCCACGGCTGCCACGGCCAACACGATCAACGCCACAATGGCGATCAGCACATAACGAACGGCTTTCATGATTCAGGCTTCCTTCCTAATATTTGGAGCTTGCAGGCATCCGGGACGAATCCTGGCGCTAATGACCCAAAGGATAACGCAGGGTTAACAAATTAACAGCGCAGGAGTATGACAATGCGGTAGTGTTGGGCCAAAATACATCCCCTTAAATTTCCGACTACATTGATACCTATAAACACAAGAAGGAGTTGGCCGTGGCTATTACCGTTTCGATTGAGCTGAACCGGGAACTTGAGATTCCGGGAAGCTATGATGAAGTGTTTGATCTGCTGGCGGATGTGCCACGTTCAGCCAGTCACTTTCCCAAGGTCCACAAACTGACCGACCTCGGCGACAATACCTACCGCTGGGAAATGGAAAAAGTCGGCGTCGACAAGCATGCGATCCAGTCGGTCTATGCCTGCAAGTACCATTCGGACAAAGAGGCCGGGCGGATTACCTGGGAGCCGGTAAAGGGCGAGGGCAATGGGGTTGTGAGCGGTTCCTGGACCATCAAATCCAAGGGAGACAATGCCACTGCCGTGAAGTTCCAGACCAGTGCAGAGTTGACTGTACCCCTGCCCAGCCTGCTCAAACTGGCAATCAGCCCGGTCATAAAGCACGAGTTCAACAGCCTCGTGGATACTTACATGAACAACCTCAAGAAGGCCTTTTGACAAAGCCTTGCTTGCCGTTCACCCGCTCTTCGCTATCGTAGCGATTAAACTGGTTGTGGGACTCAGGCGGACATAAAAGGTATAATCGCCGGATAGAATTTTTCCGGCGCTATGCCACTCAATTGTCACGGAGTCCCCATGGCCGAACGTAAGGCTCGGGTAGAACGAAATACCCTTGAAACCCAGATCACCGTTGAGATTGATCTCGACGGCACCGGTAAATCCAGTTTCGACACTGGCGTGCCCTTTCTGGAGCACATGATGGATCAGATTGCCCGTCATGGTCTGGTAGATCTGAACATCGTTTCCAGGGGCGATCTGCACATTGACGACCACCACACCGTGGAAGACATCGGTATCACCCTTGGGCAGGCCTTCAAACAGGCGGTTGGCGACAAAAAGGGCATCCGCCGCTACGGCCACGCCTATGTGCCGCTGGATGAAGCGCTCTCCCGAGTAGTTATCGATCTGTCCGGCCGCCCTGGTCTGATGATGGATGTGCCGTATACGCGCGGCGCCGTGGGTGGTTTCGATGTTGACCTTTTCGAGGAGTTCTTCCACGGCTTCGTGAATCACTCCATGGTGACCCTGCACATCGACAATCTGAAGGGCAAGAATACCCACCACCAGATTGAAACCGTGTTTAAAGCCTTTGGTCGTGCCCTGCGCATGGCGATCGAGATGGACGAGCGCATGGCCGGCATTACGCCGTCCACCAAAGGTTCTCTGTAACAGGCTCGTCGCCCGAAGGCTCGCTTTAACCGGTCACTTCTGACCGGTCAATCAAGGACATTGCAACAACCATGAAAACCGTTGCCATAATCGACTACGGCATGGGCAATCTTCACTCTGCCAAAAAAGCGGTAGAGCACGTTGCCCCGGACACCACCGTACTGGTCACCGACAACGCCGACAAAATTCGCGAAGCAGACCGTGTCATCCTCCCCGGCGTGGGTGCCATCCGCGACTGCATGGCGGAAATGCAACGGCTGGGTGTCGTTGAACTGGTTCGGGAAGTCTCCAAAGACCGGCCGTTTCTCGGCATCTGCGTGGGCATGCAGGCCCTGATGTCCCGCAGTGAGGAAAACCGTGGCGTTGACTGCATCGGCCTGTTCCCTTCGCAAGTGCGCTATTTCGGTGACCACCTCACGGAAAACGGCGAACGCCTGAAAGTGCCCCACATGGGCTGGAATCAGGTGCAGCAAACCATTGATCATCCCCTGTGGCATAACATTCCCGAAGGGGATCGTTTCTACTTCGTGCACAGTTACTACGCAGAGGCCACGGGCAACGCTGATATGGCGGGCTGCACCCGCTATGGTGTTGACCTTGCGGCCGCGGTGGCACGAGACAATATTTTTGCAGTGCAATTCCACCCGGAGAAAAGTGCCCGGGCGGGTTTGCAGTTGCTTGAGAATTTTACGAACTGGACTGGAAAATGCTGATAATTCCCGCGATCGATCTGAAAGACGGCAAGTGCGTACGGCTTCGTCAAGGCCGAATGGACGACTCTACGGTGTTTGGTGACGACCCTGTTGATATGGCCACCCGCTGGGTGGAAGCCGGCGCGCGGCGTCTGCACCTGGTTGACCTGAACGGCGCCTTTGCCGGCGAACCGGTCAACGGGGAAATCGTTCAGGCCATTGCCCGCAAATATCCGGATCTGCCGATCCAGATCGGCGGTGGCATCCGCTCAGCGGAAACCATCGAGGCCTATCTCAAGGCCGGCGTGCAGTGGGTTATTATTGGCACCAAAGCCGTGAAAGAGCCGGAATTCGTAACCGAGATGTGCAAGAAGTTCCCGGGCCACATCATTGTTGGCCTGGACGCCAAAGATGGCCGCGTGGCGACCGATGGCTGGGCGGAGGTCTCGGAAGTGATGGCCACCGATCTCGCCAAACGGTTTGCCAACGACGGCGTGGATGCCATTGTTTACACCGACATCAGCCGCGACGGCATGATGCAGGGTGTGAACGTCGAAGCCACTGCGGCACTGGCCGAAGAAGGCGGGATCCCCGTTATCGCCTCCGGCGGTGTCACCAACATGGATGACCTGAAGCGCCTCGCCACCGTGGCCGACAAGGGCATCCTCGGTGCCATCACCGGCCGAGCCATCTATGAGGGTACTCTGGATGTGGCCGAGGCCCAGGCCTTCTGCGACAGCCTGAAGGGGTAAGGACGACTTATGGCTCTGGCGAAACGCATCATTCCCTGCCTGGATGTCGACAAAGGACGCGTAGTAAAAGGCGTTAACTTTGTTGATATTCGCGATGCCGGTGATCCGGTGGAAGTGGCCCGTCGTTACAACGAACAGGGTGCCGACGAGATCACCTTTCTGGACATCACGGCCAGTCACGAGAGCCGTGACACCACCTATGAAACTGTGGAGCGAATGGCGGCGGAAGTCTTTATTCCGCTGACGGTTGGCGGCGGTGTGCGCACCGTAGATGACATTCGCAAGCTGCTGAATGCCGGCGCCGACAAAGTCTCGATCAACACCGCAGCCGTGTTCAATCCTGAATTTGTGCGGGAAGCGGCGGAGCGCTTTGGCAGCCAGTGCATTGTGGTTGCCATTGATGCCAAGCGCGTCAGTGAAGAGGGCGAGGAGCCCCGCTGGGAAATCTTTACCCACGGCGGCCGCAAGCCTACGGGGCTGGATGCCGTGGAATGGGCGCGCAAGATGGTGGAAATGGGCGCTGGTGAGTTACTGTTGACCAGTATGGACCGGGACGGCACCAAGATCGGCTTTGATCTGGGCCTGACCAAAGCTATCAGCGATGCGGTGATTGTGCCGGTGATTGCGTCCGGCGGTGTCGGAGAGCTGAAGCATCTGGCCGATGGCGTCACCCAGGGCGGTGCCGATGCAGTTCTGGCGGCGTCTATCTTTCACTTCGGGCAGCACACCATTCCTGAGGCGAAAGCCTTTATGAAGGCCCAGGGCATAGAGGTTCGCGAATAAACTGAATGGTTTGTCGGATTACGACTTCGTCTAATCCGACCTACTGTTATCCTTGTGCATTCCTGTCGTAGGTCGGATTAGGCAAAGCCGTAATCCGACAGCCCAGGTTACTTTTTCTTTGCAAAAGCCGGCCGTATGGCCTGCTTTTCTCCCTCCGCAAACATCTCCCGATTGCCATTGCGCATCGCCCACAGGCCGCTGACGGTGGCGATGGCGATACCCTGCTCATCCAGTTTCGGCAGGTGCTTTTCCAGGTAATCCACAGTGACCTTGTGTGGGTGGCCAATGCCGATGGCGCTGCCGTTTTCCCGGGCGCGTTTGATCAGCAGTTTGAACTGGCGGTCCACAAACTCCTCGGTTTGCTCATGGTCGAGAAACACGTCCCGGGTCATGGTTGGAATCCGGTAGGCAGCGGCGACATCACCGGCAACAGACGAGGCGATGGTGCGGCTATCGATAAAGTACACCGGGTAGCGGAACAGCTCTTTCATCACCCAGTCCATGGGCCGCAGCTGCTGTGTCAGCAGGCTACCCATGTGGTTGTTGACGCCCTGGACATGGGGGATGGACTGGAGTGCCCTGCGCAGGGTGGTCACCATGCTCTGCTCGTCCATATCCGGTGTCAGGCCACCCGGGCCGAGGCCATAATTGCGGGTGTTGGCCATGGGGGCATGCAGCATAATTTCCTTGTGCTGCTTGTGGGCTAGCCTGGCGAGGCTGTCCGTATGCCTGCGATAGGGCAGGAATGCCAGGGTAAGCGGCTGATCCAGATTTGCCAGTCGCTCGCCTTCAACAAGGCTGTGTCCCATGTCATCAATAATGATGGCAATGGTCGGAGGCAGAGCCGTTCTTGCCGGCTCTGCCGACACCGCGCCGGCGGCAATGCAGAATGCCAGGGCCAGCAGAGTATTCGCTACTCTCACTGATCGCTTCCTTCTGCCTTGTCCTTTTTGTTCGGGTTCAGAATCCGGATGCCCTTGAGCAGGTTCAGTGCGGAGCGCAGCTGGTAATCACGGTTTGACTGGGAGCTGGCTTCGCTCTCCGAGTCTGCTTCACCGTCCTGTTGCTCGCCCTCGTTCTGGCCTTCAAGGTGTCCGCTCAGGTCCGCTTCGGTGAAGAAGGGTTTGCTGTCGAGTTCTTTCAGTTCCGCCGGGCGTACTTCAATGTCCGGTTTGATTCCGGTCGCCTGGATGGAGCGGCCGTCCGGCGTGTAATAGCGCGCGGTGGTCATCTTGATGGCATGGGTCTCATCCAGCGGAATCACTGTCTGAACACTGCCCTTGCCGAAGGATTTGGTGCCCATTACCACGGCCCGTTCATGGTCCTGAAGGGCGCCGGCCAGGATCTCTGACGCAGAGGCGGAGCCGCCATTGATCAGTACTACAATCGGCGTACCTTCCATGATGTCGCCGGCCCGTGCGCTGAAGCGCAGGCGCGAACTCTGGATGCGGCCCTCCGTGTAGACGATCAGCCCTTCATCAAGCAGGGCGTCTGCAGACTCTACAGCCGCCTGGAGTACGCCTCCCGGGTTGTTCCGAAGGTCAATGATGAGTCCGTCAAGGTCCCGGCCGAGCTCGTCTTCCAGTCCGTTCAGGGCATCCTTGAACTGTGAGCCGGTATCCGCCTGGAACTGGGTGATACGGACATAACCGTAGCCATTTTCCAGCATGCGGGATTTCACGCTGGTCACTTTAATGATGTCGCGCTCGACTTCGATTTCGATAGGCGCGCTTTCGCCCTCACGCATAATGGTGAGCGTCAGGATCGAGCCTGGCTTGCCCCGCATAAGCTGTACCGCTTCTTCCAGGCTCATGCCTTTCACCGGCTTTTCATCAAGCTTGATGATCAGGTCGCCGGCCTGGACGCCCGCCTTCTGTGCTGGCGTGTCGTCGATGGGCGCAATCACTTTAACGAAGCCGTTTTCCATGCCCACTTCAATGCCCAACCCGCCGAACTCGCCGGAGGTGCTTTCTTCCAGTTCCTCGTAGTCTTTGGGTGCCAGGTAGGTGGAGTGAGGGTCGAGGTCTGACAGCATGCCCTTGATAGCGCTTTCGAGGAGTTTGCGATCGCTTACGTCCTCTACATAGGCATCCTTTATACGGCTGAATACCTCGGTGAACTTGCGGAGGTCGTCCAGGGGAAGCTGTTTCTCGGGATCGGGCAGGCTGATTTCCACCCGTTCGCCGTTCTGGATACCTTCCAGCAGCTGTTCGGTGGCGGCGTCTTCATCCTGGGCCCAGGCCAGTCCGGAAGCGGTTGCGAAACAGGTAGCGAGCGCAATGCTGCGTAATGGAAAGGCTTGGAGTGTACTTCTGACCCGTTTCATTCACATATCCCGTTTTTATTCCGATAGTTGGACTGGATTCCCTGGCTCCGGACAGTATGGCGTTACCCGCGGCGTTTGTCAGCCCTCCCGGGGCTTCTCAGTTTGCCAGCCATCGGCCTGGATTGTCGGGCTTGCCATTGTGCCGGACTTCAAAATACAGCGCCGGGGAGTCGGTGCCACCGGTGCGACCGGCCTGGGCGATGGGTTCACCGGCGGCCACCCAGTCTCCCGGGCTGGTGAACAGGCTGCTGCTGTGACCGTACAGTGTCATGTAGCCGTCGCCGTGATCAATGATGGTGATCAGGCCAAACCCCCTCAGCCAGTTGGCAAACACGACCCGACCGTAGTGTATGGCACGGATCTCTGCTTCGTCCCCGGTGCTAATAAGCAGGCCGTTGCGCCGGAGTTTCCCGTCTGCATAGCGCTCGCCGTAGCGGCTCAGAACCTGTCCCTTCACGGGCCAGGGGAGTTTGTTGCGCAGTGAGGCGAAGGGCTGGGATTCATTGGGGGAGGGGATGTTATTGATCGCCTGCTGCACTTCCTCGAGGAGGTTCTCCAGCCGTTTGCGATCCGATTCCAGCTCCTCCCGCTCGCCACGACGGTTCTGGATATCGGCATTCAGGGTGGCCAGTGTCTGTTGGCGTTCCTTTCTGGACTCCGTCAGTTCCTGCTGGCGCTTGGCGACGCTTTCCTCGGTTCTGGCCAGTTCGACCCTGGTCGACTGCACCGCAGCCTGGGTGTTTCTCAGTTCCTGCAGGCTTTGCCTGAATGCCTCGAGGCGATCGACCGTGTCCTTGCTGAGGTATTCGTAGTAGGTCATGGTCCGGGCAATCTTGTCCGGATCAATTTCATTGAGCAGAACCTTTACGGCCGGCGCATCCCCTTCCATCCAGGCGGCGCGGATCTGCTTCTTGAGGCTGTCCCGCTGGCGGTCGAGTGTGCGGGTGAGCTCCTGCACCTCCGTCTCCAGTTCCCGGAGTTTTTGCTGCTGTTGCTCTGCCTGCTGGCGCAGGGAGCGGCGTTCACGGGTCAGGCGGCTGATGTTCTTCTCGGTCGCAGCAAGCTGCCGCTCCAGGGCGGAGCGGTCTTCTTCGGCATCCTCCAGCCAGTCGTCGATGTCCTCAATGCGTTCCTTGAGTTCCTCGATCTGGGCCGGGGTGACCTCCTGCTGGGCGAGTGCCGGCGCTGCACCCAGGGTGAGGGTGAGCGCCAGAATTGCGGTAAGTCGCAAAGGTTGGTTCCGTTCCCGGATCAGCCGATCTCAACCAGGCTGTGCCCGGTCATTTCCTCTGGTTGCTCCAGCCCCATCAGGGCGAGCAGCGAGGGTGCCACATCGCTCAGGCTGCCGTCGTTTTTCAGCACAACCTTGCGATGGCCGGTGTACACCAGTGGCACCGGCCCGATCGTATGGGCGGTGTGAACCTGGCCGGAGTTGGGGTCGGTCATCTGCTCGCAGTTGCCGTGGTCGGCGGTAATCAGTGCTTCGCCGCCGACTTCATCGAGTGCCTCGACAACACGCTTTACGCATTCGTCCAGACATTCGGCCGCCTTGATAGCGGCATCCAGCTTGCCGGTGTGGCCAACCATGTCGCCGTTGGCGTAGTTGCAGATCACCAGATCGTATTTGCCGCTCTTGATGGCCTCCACCAGCTTGTCGGTGACCTCGGGCGCGCTCATTTCCGGCTGCAGATCGTAGGTCGCGACTTTCGGGGAAGGCACCAGGATCCGCTCTTCACCGTCGAACGGCGTTTCCAGGCCCCCATTGAAGAAGAAGGTGACATGGGCATATTTTTCGGTTTCGGCGATGCGCAGCTGGGTTTTGCCCTGCTTGGCCATATACTCGCCAAGGCCGTTGCTGAGCTGCTCTGGCGGGTAGGCGCAGGAGGTTTTAATGTCGGCCGCGTACTCGGTCAGCATCACAAAATCGGCCAGTTCCGGGTGCTTCTTGCGTTCGAAACCGTCAAAGTCCTTCTCCACGAAGGTTCGGGTCATTTCCCGGGCGCGGTCGGCACGGAAATTCATGAACAGCACAGTGTCGCCATCGTTGATGGTGCCTTCCGGCTCCCCTGCGGCGTGGATGCGGGTTGGTGCTACAAACTCGTCGTTCTCCCCGCGCTCGTAAGCCTGTTCCAGCCCGGATACCGGTTCGGCTGAGGTGAACTCTGCGGTGCCCTGGGTCATCAGGTTATAGGCGGCTTCCACACGGTCCCAGCGGTTGTCCCGATCCATGGCATAGTAGCGGCCCACGATCGAGGCAACTCGGCCGACGCCGAGGCTCTTCAATTTGGCCGCGGCTTTCTCCAGCGACGGCTTGGCGCTGCGGGGTGGCATGTCCCGGCCATCGAGGAAGGCGTGAATATAGACTTCCTTGGCGCCGCGGGCGGCGGCCAGTTCGGCAGCGGCAATGATGTGGTCTTCGTGGCTGTGAACGCCACCGGGAGACATCAGGCCCATGAGATGAACGGCGCGGCCACTCTGGACGGCTTTATCAATCGCGGAACAGAGAGCCTCGTTCTTCTGGAAAGTACCTTCTTCCAGATCCTTGTCGATACGGGTGAGACTTTGATAGACCACGCGCCCGGCGCCCAGATTCATGTGGCCAACTTCCGAGTTACCCATTTGCCCCTGCGGCAGCCCGACAAACATGCCTGAAGTGTTGATCAGGGTCTTGGGCTGGTTCTGCCAGAGTTTGTCCCAGAATGGGGTGCTGGCGTTGCTGATGGCATTGTCTTCAGCCGGGTCGCGGTGGCCCCAGCCGTCCAGGATAATCAGTGCAGTCGGCTTGCGCATTGCAGTCATCATTCAGTCCGGAAGTAAAATGTTAGTAAATTTACTAAAAGGAAAATTGAGTCTATCTATTTTCGCATTTACTGGCCAGTTTCGTCACCTTCTGTCAGGGAGTCAGGCTGTGTATAATCCCGCCAAACTCATTATCAGGGTAAGTTCATGGACCGGTTGTTTGAATTTGTCGTTAACCACTACATTCTTGTGTCGCTGTTCGTGGCATTTCTGGTCGCCATCCTTATTCTGGAGTCCCGTCGTGGCGGTGCCAAGATCTCGGCCCAGGGCGCGGTCAATCTGATCAACAAGGATGAAGCCGTTGTAGTCGACATCCGGGACCGCAAGGAGTTTGGTGAGGGTCGCATTACCGGCTCGATCAATATTCCCCTGAACAGTCTCAAGAGCCGCGTTGGCGAACTGAGCAAGTTCAAGGACAAGCAGATCATCGTGGCCGACAAGATGGGCCAGCATTCCGCGATGGCGGTCAAGCAGCTGAATGCGGAAGGCTTCAGCAATGTGGTTCGCCTGAACGGTGGCGTGGCTGACTGGAAAGCCAGCAATCTTCCGCTGGTGAAGAAATAGGGCGGCCCTTGATCTGAAGGTCATTCTGCCGCACTGTTTCACATAAGCCGGCCCGGCCTGAACGTAAAATGTCCCGGCAGCACGCTCTATAGCATTCCATAACAACGGGCCCCGAGCCCATGATCGAGAACGAAAGGACTGAAAATGGCTGAGAATCAGCAAGCCGCAGCAGGCAGTGACAACCAGAACCAACCCCAGTTTGCCCTTCAGCGCATCTATGTGAAGGACCTGTCTTTTGAGTCGCCCAACTCGCCCACCGTGTTTCAGGAGCAGTGGAAGCCGCAGGTTAATCTGGATCTGAACACCTCCCACAACAAGGTCAGCGACAACCAGTATGAGGTTGTGCTTTCCCTGACCGTCACCGCAAAAGTGGGTGAGAAGGTGGCTTACATCGTCGAAATCCAGCAGGGCGGCGTGTTCCTGGTGCAGGGCATCGAAGGCCAGCAGTTGGGCCAGATGCTAGGCGCCTACTGCCCGACCATCCTGTTCCCCTACGCTCGCGAAGCAATCGACGGAATCGTGAACAAGGGTAGTTTCCCGGCCCTGATGCTGGCGCCGGTGAACTTCGATGCCATCTATGCCCAGGCGCTCAAGCGCAAGCAGGAAGAAGCTGCGGGTGAGGCAAACGAAGAGCAGCAGACTCACTGATCTGCGGCAGATGAAGCAGTAATAGAAAAACCGGCTCCGGCCGGTTTTTTTGTGCCTATACAAAAATTCCAGCCCGGGCATTGATATAAATCTAAAATCAAACGATAATCGTTCGCACTAAGATCTGAGTCGTTTGGTTGGTTTATGTATTCTCGAATATCACATCTATCTTTGTCCTGCGCTTCCCTTATCGCCATGGTCTCTACGGCAACACTCGCCGACAGCCGGCCTGCCGGTTACCTGGATGAGCTTGTTGTTACCGGAACCCGCAGTGAGCGTCAGTTGCTGGATACCCCGGTGCGGACCGAAGTGGTTACCGCCGAAGAGCTTGAGAAAACCCACGCTCGCAATCTGAAAGAGGCTCTGGAAAACGTGCCGGGTTTGCAGCTCCGGGAGATTCACGGCAAGCCCGGTTACGAGGTCTGGCTCCAGGGAATCGAATCTGATCGTGTGCTGGTTCTGATCGACGGTATGCCAATGACGGCCACCACCGGCTCGACAGTGGACGTCAGCCAGCTGTCCGTGCTGGATATTGAGCGGGTGGAAGTGGTCAAGGGCGCGGTCTCTGCCCAGTATGGCAGCTCCGGTATCGGTGGCGTGGTTAATGTTATTACCCGTCCGCCGGCTTCGGGGCTCTCCGGCCAATTCACCACCGATGCCGGTACCTATGGTGACCAGAATCCCTCGGGCGATGAAGCCGACCCCGCGCGATATTCCGCCCGAGCCACGGTCCAGGGAGGTAGTGAACAGCTGGCCCTGCGTCTGTCCGCATCACACCAGCATTCCGACGGCATCGACCCGGAGCCGGAGACTTGGGCGCGGCCGGGCGATGAGTACGATCGCACCGATCTCAGCTTCCGCACCGACTGGTCTCCGAACGGGAATCATCGGCTGAGCGCTGCGGTCGCCCGGTTCGAGGAGGAGTCCGGGTCACGTTTCACCGAGCGCAACCCGCCTTTTGTGATCAATCAGGGTAAGGATGAAACGGTCACCCGTACCCGCTATACCCTGTCTGGAGATCATGGACGCAACGCCGATCTGCGTGCCGGTTGGTCCGCCGTCCATGAGATTCTCAACGACGATACCCTGAAGTATACCGGCAGCGGGGTCTTTGATGACCGTCGTGCCGAGTCCACTCTGTCCCGTTTTTCGGCCCATCTGGGCAAGCCGGTCGGGCTCAGTCACCACCTGCAGGGCGGTGTCGATTTCAACCGTGAAACGCTCGAGCAGACCAAGGACGGCGCTTCCGAGCTCGGTGCGGAACCTCGCCGACAGCGTGAAAGCCAGGAAGCCTGGGTTCAGGACACCTGGATGCCCACTGAACATCTTGAGCTGGTGCCCGGCGTCCGGTTCCAGAATGACTCCGACTTCGGAACCCACACGGCCCCCAAGATCAATGCCCGTTACGACCTGATCCGAACCGATTCACTGACCGGCTTTCTGCGTGCTGGCGTTGGCGCCGGATACCGGGTGCCCAATCTGAAGGAAAGGTACTTCACCTTTGACCACAGCCAGCTTGGCTACATCGTGCAAGGGACTCCGGATCTGCAACCGGAGGAATCCATCAGCTATCAGTTTGGAGGGGGGCTGTCCTGGAACCGGGCTGCATGGTTGGAAGTAAACGCCTTCCTTAATGACATCGAACAACTGATCCAGACTTCACCGGATGCCGAGGCTACCCAGGCTCGGAACGACGGCGTTCAGGTTTTTTCCTACGAAAACATTGCCGAAGCAAGGACCTGGGGACTCGAGACCACGGCTGGCTGGGAACCTACCGAGCACTGGCGGCTTACCGCCGGCTATACCCTGACCCGAACCGAAGATGTAGCAACAGGCAACGAGCTTAATCGCCGCCCGAGGCATCAGGCGCGTCTCGGGCTGGATGGTCCGCTTGGGCTCCCCGGCCTGTCCTGGAGTGCGCGGCTTCGGTACCAGAGTGAGGAGTTCGTGGATGCTGCCGCCGGAACCGAGTCCCCGGGGTATACAACAGCCGACCTGAAACTGAATTACCGGTTTTCAGACCAGCTCCGATTGTTTGCCGGGGCCGACAACATCACCGACGAACAGCGCGATTTTTCCAATGCCAGTGAAGATTTCAGACCCGTTGCCGGGCGCTTCCTCTACGCCGGGCTCACGGTTTCCTTTGGCGAATGATGCCTGACCACCAAAAAACGATATGAAGGAGATATCCATGGATCTTTTTGACACCAGACCCCCGGCCATTGTGCTCGCCGCCCTGGCTCTGACGGCCTGTGGCGGGGGCAGCGACAACTCCATCGCGGAGGAGGATGCGGATAACGTGAGCAGGTTTTCCGAGCAGTTGATGCCCGCGGCAACTGAGACCGTCTACCTGAATCTGGAAACCGGAGCGATGGTGGAAGAAAACGACGACTGGCACGTCGCCGCCAACCGTTTGAACTTCAAGGTGAACAGCGGTGCTTCCGGAGGTGGAAGTGTTGGCGGCGCCCTGGCAATTGCCCAGGACGATTTCTACGACGGTAACGGCGATCCCGACGCCAATGTGTTCACTAACGCGACCGCCAACTCCGAGCAGGAGCATTTGCTGGGCATTCTCGAAGCGCCGGGGAGCTGGCAGGAGGATGCCTTCGCCAGTGCGTTTGGATCTTCGGATACCTGGTCTCAATACGACTTTGCCACGGGTGTGATCAGCGAGGCCGAAGAGGTTGGCTACCTGGTGCGCTCTGCTGAGGGAAACAGCTATGCCCGTATGCGGGTTGTCGACTTCAATTTTCCGACACGCGAAGGGCAGGGGATTGAAGGTTTCACCTTCGAGTTTGACGTGCAGGCCTCCGGCGCTTCGGGATTCAGTGACACAGTAATAACTTTCACTCCGCCTGCAGGCTACGAGGGCGGCGACGCATGTTTCGATTTTGACTCGGCTTCCGTTGTTGATTGCGAAACCAGCGAAGTCTGGGATGTCCAGGTCGGCTTCTCCGGTCGCGACTGGTACCTGAAATCCAACAGCGGGGTATCCGGCAACGGCAGTGGCGGGGCCTCGGATCCGATGACCTGGAGCGAACTTGCCACCAATGACAGCGATCCGGGTGTTCCCCAGCTCTACAACACGGACTCAACCGGCGGGGTATTCACGGATAACACCTGGTATGCCTACAACCTGACCGATCAGCACAAGATCTGGCCGAACTTCCGGACCTTCCTGATCAAGGCGGATGCCGATGATCCTGAGTCCACGGTCTGGGCGCTGCAGATTGTTGGTTACTACGACCAGAACGGAACCAGTGGCCAGCCTACGGTGCGTTGGCTGCCCGTTGAGCTTCAGCAGGCGCAGGAGTAATCCCATGGAACAGACAGCGATGGCAACAGGCACGGCAACCGATTCGCTGGCAGCGCGCTGGCGGGCACTGCAAGAAGCAGAGCCAAATATGAGGGTCCGTCAGATGGCGGATAAGTTGGGCGTTAGCGAGATGGAGTTGGTTCGGCTGCGTGGCGGCGATGCACTGACTCCTCTCAAGGACAATTTCGGGGATCTTCTCAAGGCCCTTGAAAGCGTCGGCCCGGTCATGATTCTGAGCCGCAACAACGAAGTGGTTCATGAAGTTACCGGCACCTTCAAGGATTTCACCAGCGGACGGTCCGGAGCCATGGGGCTGGCCGTCGGTGAGATCGATATCCGCGTCTTTTTCAAACACTGGGCCTATGGCTACCGGGTGCAGGAAAAGGTTCGCTCCGGCTTAAGGGAAAGTCTGCAGTTTTTCGACCAGTACGGGGCTGCGGTCCACAAAATCTACCGGGTTGCCGATACCGATGGCGAGGCATGGGAGCGCCTGGTCCGTTCCTTCACAGATCAAGAGCTGAGGCCGTTCAAGGCTCAGGGCGCGCGCCCGGTTCCTCCACGGATAACACCAGAAGCCGTCAACACAGAGGTTCTTCGCGAGGGCTGGCGGGAGCTCAAGGATGTCCATCATTTCGGTGCGCTTCTGAAGCGGGCCGGTACTGATCGGCTGACGGCGCTGGAACTCCTGAGAGGCGAATGGGCTACCGAGCTTGAGCGTACCGATGGCGACGTTCTGGACCGGCTACTGGAGCTGCTTCGGGATAATCAGTGCCCGGCCATGTTCTTCGTCGGCAATCCCGGGATCGTGCAGATCTTCACCGGTAAGGTGGCCAATCTGCGCCGCACCGGTCCCTGGATGAACGTTCTGGACAGCGGGTTTAACTTGCACGCCAACACCGAATCAATCCGGTGCTGGTGGCTGGTACGTCGCCCCTCCGCAGACGGCATCATCACCTCCGTGGAGGCGTTCAATGCCGACGGCGAGCTGGTGTTGACCGTGTTCGGTGAACGCAAGCCTGGCATCCCTGAATCCGAACTCTGGCGGGAGCAGGCAGCGACCCTGGAGGCGTTGTCATGATATCCAGGCTTCTTGTGTGGTTCTTGTTGGCTGCCGCGTTCGGGACTTCTGCCCAGGCGGAGGATTCGCCTCGGGTTGTGACGGCGGACGGAGCGATCACCGAGATTGTATACCGCCTGGGCCTGGAGACCCTGCTCGTGGGTGTGGACACCACCAGCGGGTATCCGGAACAGACCGACTCTCTGCCCAAAATTGGCTACCTGCGGGCGTTGCCTTTTGAAGGAGTACTGGCCCTCAAGCCGGATCTGCTGATTACCTCCGAGCGGGCCGCTCCGGCAGAAAACCTGGAGCGCCTGGCCAGGGCCGGTGTTCAGGTTGAAAAACTGCCTTCGGCACGGACGCCGGAGGCTGCGCTGGAGCGGATTGTGACTGTGGGTGGTTTACTGGGTGAGGCGGAAAGGGCAGAGGTCCTGGCCTCCGAGCTCCGGTCGAAGATCAACCGTATTCAGCAGGCATCGGCAACCCGGGAAAACCGGCCGGCGGTGCTGTTCATTCTCGCTGCCGGAAATCACTCCGTGATGCTGGCAGGGGAAGGAACCTCCGCTTCAGCGTTGCTGGACGCAGTCGGCGCGGTCAATGCCGTGTCCGGTATCCAGGGCTATAAGCCGGCCAACCGGGAAGCCATCCTGGCTTCCCGGCCGGATGCCATTGTGATTGCCGAATCCACGCCGGGCCAGTTCGCGATCGATTCCTGGCCGGAGGTGGAGCGTCTCGACGCCTGGCAGAGCGGACACCGGCTGGTGGCAGACGGCATGCTGCTGCTGGGTTTCGGCCCGAGGCTGCCCGATGCCATGGCTGCGGTAAACGAAGTCTTACCTGCACCTTCGAACGTGGCAGCCAATGATTCGTGACGCCGCGGGCCGCTTGGGTTTTGCGCCGTCACTGGTGGTCGCGTTATTGGCCGCCACGCTTGTTGCTCTGGTGTCTATCACCAGTGGCGCTTACCCGCTGGCGCTTGGGGATATCCTGAGCGTGATCATTGGCCGGGAAGCGAGCGATCCGGTGGCTTCGATGGTGCTGCTGGAGGTTCGAATGCCGAGATTCCTGCTCGGCTTTCTGGTTGGAGCGGTGCTGGCAGTCTCCGGGGCCCTGCTGCAGGGGCTGTTTCGCAACCCTCTGGCCGATCCGGGGCTGATCGGGGTCTCCGCCGGCGCCTCCCTGGCTGCCATTGCGGTGATCGTGCTGGGTAATACCTGGCTGGGTGGCTGGCTGGCCATGACCGGCGAATGGGCTTTGCCCATCGCCGCCTTTCTCGGTGGCAGTTGCACGGTGCTGCTGGCCTGGCGCATTGCCAATCGGTCGGGACAGACCGCCGTGGCAACCCTGTTGCTCGCTGGTATTGCGATCAACGCCGTAGCTGGCGCTGCCACCGGGTTGCTGACCTTCTATGCCAACGACGAAGAGCTGCGCTCGCTGACCTTCTGGACCATGGGCAGTCTCGGCCACGCCGGCTGGGATGATCTGCTGGTTGGGGCTCCGTTTATGCTGTTGGCGTTATTGGCCGCGCCCTGGCTGGCCCGTCCGCTGGATGCGTTTCTGCTGGGAGAATCCGTCGTCGGGCACCTGGGATATCGCACCGATACCGTCAAGAAGGCCGCTATCCTGGTGGTTGGCCTCGGAGTGGGAGCTGCGGTTGCGGTCAGTGGACTGATCGGGTTTGTCGGCCTGGTGGTGCCCCACCTCGTGCGCCAGTTGCTTGGTGCCAGTCACCGGGTGGTGTTACCGCTCAGTGCCCTTGTGGGCGGCACACTTCTGGTGGCCGCGGATTCCCTGGCAAGGGTGGTGGTAGCACCGGCGGAACTGCCTATTGGCTTGATGATGGCACTGATCGGCGGCCCCTTCTTCCTGGCGCTTCTGTTGAGAACAAAGGTGATCTGATGGTGCTTTCCGTTAACAACGTCAGCGTCTCCCTGGAGCGTTCCCGGATTGTCGATGGCATTGATTGCCACCTGAAGGCAGGGGAACTGTTGATGCTCCTGGGCCCGAACGGCGCTGGAAAATCGACTTTGCTAAAGGCGATCAGCGGCGATCTCCCCTATGGCGGCAGCGTGACGCTTTCCGGCCAGGAACTCGGGCAATGGCACCCGGAACGGCTGGCCCGTCAGCGTGCGGTAATGCCCCAGCGGGTGGAGGTGAATTTCCCACTGACGGTCGAGGAGGTCGTACAGCTGGGGCGGCCCAGAACGGCGCCAGGCAGCGGTAAGCGGGTGCTCGATGAGCTGATGAATGAGCTGGATATTACTCACCTGAGACATCGGCTGGTTCCCGGTCTTTCCGGTGGCGAGCAGCAGCGGTTGCAGCTGGCTCGGGTGCTGGCCCAGATCATCGACAGCCCGGGCGACAGGTTATTGCTGCTGGACGAGTGCACATCCGCCCTGGACCCGGCGCATCAGCAGATGGTGCTGGATCTGGTCCGCCGCCTGGCCAAAGACGAGGGCTTTGCGGTTCTTGCGGTTGTTCACGACCTGAACCTGGCGGCCCAGTTTGCGGATCGCCTGCTGGTGATGAAGGCGGGCCGTCTTGTCCATGAAGGCTCGGCGCGGGACGTGCTCACCCCTGAACTGCTGGAAACCGTCTACGGCTTCACCGCGAGAGTGGTCGAACTGGAAGAAGGCTACCCAATGGTGGTGCCACGGCGCAGAGGGCGATCCAGCGCTTATACAGCGCCCTTGAATCCCAGCTGCCGCCAGGCCTCGTAAACCACCAGGGCTGCGGTGTTGGAGAGATTGAGGCTGCGGCTATCCGGTTGCATTGGAACCCGCAGGCGATGTTCGGGGAGCAGCTCCTCGCGAACATCGACGGGAAGGCCGCGGGTTTCCGGACCGAACATCAGGTAGTCGCCTTCCTGATAGTCCACTTGATGGTAGTGGGTGCTGCCTTTGGTGGTCAGCCCGAACAGGCGTCCGGGCTGTTCGCTGGCGAGGAAGTCCTGGTAGTTCCTGTGGATCTTCACCGTGGCGTACTCGCTGTAATCCAGCCCGGCCCGGCGCATCTGTTTGTCTTCCAGGTTAAACCCCAGCGGTTCAATCAGATGCAGCTGGCAGCCGGTGTTGGCGCACAGCCGGATGATATTGCCGGTATTCGGCGGTATCTCCGGCTCGTACAGCACAACGTGGAGCATGAAACTCAGCGCTCGACGGCCAGGGCAACGCCCATGCCGCCACCGATGCACAGTGTGGCCAGGCCCTTGTGAACATCACGGCGAACCATTTCATGCAGCAGGGAGACCAGAATGCGGCAGCCGGATGCGCCGATGGGATGGCCCAGGGCAATGGCACCGCCGTTCACGTTTACCTTGCTGGTGTCCCAGCCCATGTCCCGATTTACAGAAATGGCCTGGGCGGCGAAGGCTTCGTTGGCTTCCACCAGGTCCAGATCATCCGTGCTCCAGCCGGCCAGTTTCAGGCAGCGCTGGCTGGCCGGGATCGGGCCGGTACCCATGATGGTCGGGTCCACGCCGGCGTTGGCGTAGGCCTTGATGGTGGCGATCGGAGTCAGCCCCAGTTCCTTGGCCTTCTCGGCACTGCAGACCATCACGGCAGCGGCGCCATCGTTTAGAGAGGAGGCGTTGCCGGCGGTGACGGTGCCGTCCTTCTTGAAGGCCGCACGCAGGTTGCCCAGACCTTCGGCAGTCACGCCGTCACGGGGGCCTTCGTCGCGGTCAACGACAACCGGGTCGCCCTTACGCTGGGGGATGGAGACCGGGACAATCTGGCCATCGAAGTAACCGGCATTGCGAGCGGCGGCGGCTTTCTGCTGGGACGCCGCAGCAAACTCGTCCTGCTCTTCACGGCTGATGCCGTATTTGTCGACGATGTTCTCGGCCGTAATCCCCATGTGGTAGTCGTTGAAGGCATCCCAGAGGCCGTCCTTGATCATGGTATCCACCATCGACCAGTTGCCCATGCGCTGGCCGTTGCGGCTGTTGGGTAGTACATGGGGCGCCTGGCTCATGCTTTCCTGGCCGCCGGCGATCATCATCTCGGCATCGCCGCAGCGGATGGCCTGAACTGCCATGTGCACCGCCTTCAGACCGGAGCCACAAACCTTGTTGATGGTCATGGAGGGTACCGATGCCGGAATGCCGGCGTTGATGGCGGACTGGCGAGCGGGGTTCTGGCCAACACCGGCGGTAAGAACCTGACCTAGCACTACCTCGTTGATCTGGTCACCGGCGACACCGGTTTCTTCCAGTAGTGCCTTGATGACGGCGGTTCCCAGCTGGTCGGCGCTCAGGCTGGAGAGACCTCCGCCAAAGGCTCCAATAGCTGTACGGCGGGCGGCAACAATAACGACATCACGCATGGGAATTCTCCGGATCAGTGGCGCGCGGGGTTCGGGCCGGCGCGTGCAGGATTGACAACTGCTCATATTGTATCCGGAAAGCGGCGCCCCGCCAAAGCAAGTGGGCGCGGAGTGCGGCTGGCAGGGCTACATGTTCAGGCTACGGCCGCCATCAACGGCGATAATCTGACCGGTGATGAACGGCGCGTCGCAGATCAGGAACGCGATGGTTTCGGCAATATCATCGGGATTGCCGGTGCGGGCCATTGGGGTCTTGTCCAGAATTGCCCGTTGAGCCGATGAACCCATCTCGGCTTCGCCTTCAGGCCAGAGGATTGCGCCTGGCGATACGCCGTTCACGCGCACGTCCGGCGCCAGGTCTTTTGCCCAGGAGCGTGTCAGGGCAGCCAGGCCGGCCTTGCTGGCGCAGTACAGTGGGTGGTCATCGATGGGTCTTTCGCTGTAGATGTCGATCAGGTTGACCACGCTGCCGTGGTTTCGCCGCAGTTCGCTCAGACACGCCTGAAGCAGGAAAAATGGGGCCCTGAGGTTGGTGTTCAGGATGGTGTCCCAGTCGTCTTCGGTGGCGTTCGCGGTCGGGGTGGGGTAGAACACCGACGCATTGTTCACCAGTGCGTCCAGTCGGCCCCAGTGTTCGACGGTGTCAGTGGCCAGTTGATCTAATCCAGCTGTTCGGCTCAGATCCGCCTGAAGGGCGAAGGCGGAGTCTGGCCGTTGTCTGTTCATCTGTTCAATCAGTGAGTTCGCCTGCTCTTCCCGGCTCCTGTAGTGAATCACCAGGTTCCAGCCTCGTGCGTGGAGTGTCCGGGCAGTCTGTTCGCCAAGACGGTGGGCTGCACCGGTGACCAGGGCAACGGGCGTTTCGGACGGCATGGTGGCTCCTCAGTGGTTGGTCGGGGCGACGGCGTCGCAGATGCGTTTCAGGCGTTCGGTGCGAATCGCGCTGCCCAGTTCTTTGCCTTTAAAACCCTTCGCCAGGAGCGCTTTTGGATCAACGCCGGTAGCCACCTTTGACGCTGTTCGAAGCAGGTTAATTGTTCGGGACTCCTCGGATAGGGCGCACTCAAGGACGCTCAGAAGTTGCAGAAAACGCTCCGGCCGACGCCACAAATCCGCCTGGTCGAGCAGATCGAGCAAGGTTGCGGCGTCCGGTTGTTGCGGGTCGATGCTCTGGATCTGCGGCCTAAAGGCTGTTACCAGTCTTGCCAGATTCTGGCAGTCGTTGGGAGCCTTCAGAGCTTTGGCCCGCTCCAGGGCTGCCGATTCATCCAGGGGCGAGAGCAGGGCTGCCAGGCGTTCCTCCGTTGCGGCATTGGTCTGCCTGTCGACGCAGCGAAGCGCCTTCATTGCCAGTGGGAATACCGCGGATGGCGTGATTTCCGGAACCAGCACCGAGAGGGCTCCGCAGTCGCGGAGAACGTCAAAGAACGCCTCCGGCGCCTTTTCGTGCAGTGCCCGCTGGAATTCCTGCCAGACCCTTTCCGGCACCAGGTGGTCTACTTCACCGGTATCCACCATGTCTTGCATCAGGGCCATCGTCTGCTCGGAAACCGTAAATCCCAGCGGACGGAACCGCGCTGCAAAGCGGGCGGTGCGCAGTATTCTGAGGGGATCCTCGGAGAAAGCTTCCGAAACATGTCGAAGCTTGCGAGCTTTGATGTCATCGCGGCCATGGAAAGGGTCGACCAGATCGCCGTCTTCAGTTTTGGCGATGGCATTGATGGTCAGGTCGCGTCGCCTCAGATCCTGCTCAAGAGTGACATCCGGTGCACTGTACACGGTGAACCCGTGGTAGCCGCGCCCCTGTTTTCGCTCGGTACGGGCCAGCGCGTACTCCTCCCGGGTGCGCGGGTGCAGGAATACGGGAAAGTCCGCGCCCACCTGCTTGAAGCCGTTGGCAAGCATTTCCTTTGGTGTTGCGCCGACCACAACCCAGTCCCGGTCCTTGACCTCAAGGCCCAGTAATTCATCACGAACGGCACCGCCAACCAGATAGGCCTGCATGAAATGTCTGATTCCTTTCGGGGAGTGTGTCGGGGGATTATCCGGTTCCGGGGCAGGGCAGGCAAACCCGGGGCAGGCTGAGATACGAAAAAAAGCCCGGCCAGAAATGCCTGGGCGGGCTTTGATCAGGGCCTGATGTTCGGTTTCCGGATCAGAATGCGGTGCCAAGCTCCAGGGCGGCACCGGCATCAGCATCGCTATACAGGGCGCCGATATCGAGGCGGACGCCAACAATGTTCAGGCCAAGACCGGCGGTGAACTGGGTTTTCTCTTCAATGCCGTCGTTGTCATCGTTGCTGGCCAGGTTGTGGCGAACACCGACTCGCAGTTGGGCGTAACGGAAGGCGTCGAATTCGGCGCCCAGGGCCGCCCACTGGGTGTCGTCTTCGTAGCCAAAGGCTTCTTTCTTGGTCAGGTCAATTTCTGCGGTGACGACGTGATACTCACTCCTGTGGGCAATACCTGCGGTGGCCATGGGGTTGAGTTCCAGCGTCCGCACTTCCTCGCCCAGCTCCGGGCGGCTGGCGGCAGAGTCCAGCTCCATGGGAATGAGGTTCTTGACCACGATGCCCGCATTCCACTGTTTCTCATCGCCGAATGCGTAAGCCGCGCCGATATCCAGGTTAAAGCCGCTCTTGTCGGTCTGGTATTGGTCGCTGTCAAAGTCATCATCTTCGAAACCGGAGATGGTTTCCGTGTATTGAAAGGTTTGCAGGTTGATGTACTTGGGTGAAACCCCTATCTGCATCGCATGACCATCAGCCAGCTGAAACTCCCGGGCGAAGCTGATACCAACTTCGGAGACAGCGGAGGCAAGAATCTTGCCGCGGGACTCAAGGCTGTCCGTAACGCCCGAGGGCGGCAGGGTGTTGCCATTCTCGATAGCCGCAAGAATCGCATCGTCGTTCTCGTCGTATTCGCCTCGAACGGTTGCAGTCAGGTTGCCATTGGCGAATACGCCTACCGACAGTTGCGAACCGGGAAAAGCAAGAGAGAGTCCGAGACCGGCGTTAACGCGGGCGGTATCCTCATCAAAGGCTTGCAGTTGATCGCGGAGTTTGGCGGCCTGGCCCTGAGCTTCCGACTGGTTCAGGTTGTCGATAGCCCGTTCAAAGTCATCAATGGTGTCCTGAATATCGTCCACCTGATCAAGGGTTTCCTCTTCATCGGCGGCCCTCGCGTTCACCGATGGCAGAATCAGCCCGAAATCATCGTTCCAGCTATGATGATCCGAAGCCATCATCGCCGGGTTGTCCGTTGGCGCCGATGAAGGCGTTGCAGCGGCCACCCCAGTGCCACCCATGGCAAAAGAGCGGGCAGACATAAAAGACTGGGGGCTGGCCAGTGCAGCGGAGGTGGCAATGGAGAGGCCAATGGCAACTGAAAGTTTGGTCAGACGGTGTCCGGTCATGAAGAATCCCGTTGTTAAAAAGGCAAAATAAATATTACGTAGAAGAAAGGTTAATGCAGAACCTTTTCCAGCACATGACCTATGGGGTAACGGTTTGTTTTTGATGTGTAAACAGAGGCAGTTTTTTGCCGCATGGGGGTTGCGAAACGACGAGGCCGGGCACTGTTGATCGCAATATCAGTGGCTTAGAAAAACTGGCGCAATTCTTTCATGGAGAGCCGGAAATGATGTTTTCTGGAGACTCGCAATGAACCTTCGCTGGATACTCATGCCTCTGCTGGCAACAACGGTTGCTGCCTGTGCGCCGGTTGGCAGTTACCAGGGGGATAACGGCAGCCAGTCCCGTCAGGATACGATGCTGGAGCCAATCACTGTGCGGGTGAGCGGCCTTGGTACCTACGAGGATGTTGCGGCCGATCGTTCGAATACCCGCAAGCGCCTGATGGCCAGGCGTGCCTCCCAGCTCGATGCCTACCGGAATCTCGTTGAGCGGGTTTACGGCACGGTGGTCTATGGCAGTTCCACCGTTAATGATTTTGTTTTGCGCAATGACATGTTCAGAACCTACGTCGACAGTTACATTCGCGGCGCCAAGCTGGTAGCGGTAAACGAGCATAGCGATGGCGTGTTCGAGACGGTGATGGAACTGAAGCTTGAACCCCGTTTCCGGGCCTGTGTGGCCAAGGTCGCTGATGACCAGGTGCAGGATCTCTGCCCGATTCCCATGCCGCAGGAAAACGACAGCGTAGGGGACGTTCAGAGCAAGGGCGTGGATTCCCTGTATTACCTTGATTGATCGAGAGTATTGAAAGCTATGAAACGCTTGCTGTCACTGGTGGTGCTCGGGGCTCTGGCCCTTGTTCTGGTTTCCGGCGCCCATGCCGTTGTTCTGGAGGGCGTGGGCCACGCCAATATCCACAACGGAGATCTGGAAGCTGCCCGGGCTGAAGCCCGCAAGGCCGCGATCCGCGATCTTTCCCTGCAGCATGAGGCCCGGGTAAGCACGCACGACACCATGGAAAACGGCGTTATCACCGAGTCCCGGATGGATCTGGCGTCAAGCGCCAGGGCGCGGAACGTGCGGATTATCGATGAATACCAGAGTGGCAACCTATTGAGGGTGATTGTCCGCGGCGACATCAGTCAGAGCCGGAGTCAGTGTGGCGCCGGAGATGCAGGACGATTGAAAAAGCGTGTAGCCGTGACCGGGTTCCCGATGCTTTATCCGGATCAGGCCAGGGTAGGACGTATTGACGATGCCGGCGAAATCTTGCCGCAACAGCTTCAGCAGCGTCTGGTTGCCGAGGGCGGGTTGCAGGTATTCGGAGCGACCACTTCCCGGATGTTTACCGACCTTTTGAACGCCCCCACGGTGCAGCAGGGCGATAACCGCTTGACCAATGTCCTCGAGCTGGCCCGGGAAATGGGTGTGCAGTTCGTGGTGACCGGGGTGATCCGGGATCTTGGTGTTGCTGATCCCTCGGCGTGGGGCACTTCTGTATTGGACCGGATGCAACGGGGCATTGGCGTAGTGGATCAACGGCGTCGGTTTGCCGCGGATCTCATTATCTTTGATGGATTCAGTGGTGCTCCTGTCTACCGGCAGCGGTTCGCCACGGCGGCAGACTGGGATGCCGGGCCCGGCAGCTCGGCAGGTTTCGGTTCGGCCGGTTTCCAGAAGACCGCCTATGGTCAGTCAGTCGATGGCGTTATCGGGGAAATGGCGGCGGCTGTGACCGAGGCACTGGCGTGCCAGCCCTTTATTACCAGGATTGCGCGGGTGGATGGCCACGGGGTGACGCTGGAATCAGGTGCCACAGCGGGGCTCCGGCCAGGCGACGAGCTGAAACTTTACCGGAGCAAGCGGTATCTCGAAGCGCCAGAGGATTCGCCGGAACTGCAGGACAGCGGAGTTGCAGTAACGCTCGATAAGGTACAGCCGCACTTCAGTCGCGGCACCATACCGCAGCTTGGCGGCATCGTTAATGTCCAGCGGGATGATATTGCGATTATCTGGTGAGGCTGGCGGGCATCAGTTGCTGTTGCTGGCCACTTCGGCGGCTGCAATATCCCGGATTTTGCCGACCATGGCCCGAAGCCCGTTGCCGCGGGTAGGCGAAATGTGGCGGAACAGGTCCAGCTGCTCAAACAACTCATCGATGTCTGTGGCCAGCAGGTCCCTCGGGGTTTTGCCGTTGAGGGCGACCAGGATGATGGCGGCCAGTCCACGAACGATCATGGCGTCCGAATCAATCAGCAGGTACAGCCGGCCACTGTCTTCGTCATAGTGGTGAATCAGCCAGACCTGGCTCTGGCAGCCGTGAACATAGTTTTCTTCAACCCTGGATTCTTCCGGGAAGGCAGGAAGCTGCTTTCCCAGATCAATGATAAAGGCGTAGCGCTCTTCCCAGTCGTCCAGCAGCTCGAAGCCATCCAGAACGTCTTCGAGGGTGGTGTCTTTGCCCAGGGGGTTGTTCAGAAAGGTCTGTTCACTGGCAGTCATTTACAGCATTCCCAGTTCGAGTTTGGCTTCGTCGGTGAGCATGTCGTTGCTCCAGGGCGGATCGAAGGTCAGTTCAACCGTCACCTTGTCCACGTTGGGCACATGCTCCAGCTTGGTCTTCACATCCTCGGTAATCACCGGGCCCATGCCGCAGCCGGCGGCAGTCAGGGTCATCAGGACGTAGACATGGTTGCCGTCTTCGGTGCCATTTTCAATCTTGCAATCATAGATCAGGCCCAGATCGACCACGTTCACCGGAATTTCCGGGTCGTAGCAATTCCGCATGGCTTCCCAGACCTGGTTTTCATTCACTGTGCCGTCTTCGGGGGTGTCGAAACTGCTTTCCAGGGGTTTCTTGCCGAGCGCATCGGCATTGTGGCCTTCAATCCGGGCGAGATTGCCGTTCACGGCGACCGTGAAGGTGCCACCCAGTGATTGTGTGATGGTCACAAAGGTGTCCGACGGAATCATGATTTCAGTTCCGGAAGGAACAAGGCGGGCTTCCACCTCGCGTTTGGTCAGGACCACTTCCCGTTCTTGCATGCCTGTTCGGGCCTCGCTTTTTCAGTCTCTGGTGTCGGATTACGCTTTGCTAATCCGACCTACATGTTCCGTGAAGGATTACGCGACGGTAAAGCTCTCGCCGCATCCGCACTCTGCCGTGGCGTTCGGATTGCGGAAGTGGAACATGGAGTTCACACCCTCGGTGATAAAGTCGATCTCAATGCCATTCACCAGAGGCAGGTGCTCCTCTTTAACGAAGACGTCGACTCCATCAATGTGGAAAATCTTGTCGTCGGACGCGACCTCTTCCACCCATTGGGTTTCGTACTTGAAGCCGGAGCAGCCACTTTTCTTGATGGCCAGCCGGATGCCCTTGGCTTCCGGTTTTTTCTCCAGCTGTTTGCGCACGTGTTTGACCGCACTTGGCGTCATGGTGACGGCAACGGTCGGGGTGAAGACTTCGGCTGTCATGATTCCACCTCCATCAGGCAAACAGACGCTGGACTTTTTGCAGGGCGGTAAACAATGTATCCACCTCGTCCAATGTATTGTAGAACGCGAATGAGGCCCGGGCTGTACCGGGAACTCCATAGAAATCCATCAGCGGCATGGCGCAATGGTGACCGGTGCGGATCTCAATACCTTGCTGATCCAGCAGCGTCCCAATATCACTTGGGTGCAGACCGGCAATTTTAAAGGACATGACCGGTACTTTTTGCTCTGCAGTACCTATGATTTCCATGCCCGGCACAGTCTCGACCAGCTGGTTGGCACGTTCCAGCAAGGCTGATTCAGCGGCTTCCATGGCTTGGCGATCCATGGTGTCAAGGTAGTCGATGGCAGCGCCAAGACCAACCGCTTCGGCAATGGCCGGGGTGCCGGCTTCAAATTTGTAGGGCAGGGTGTTCCAGGTGGTGCGCTCGAACGATACCCGCTCAATCATCTCGCCACCGCCCTGATAAGGAGGCATTTCCTCCAGCAACTGGGCCTTTCCGTAGAGTACGCCAATGCCCGTTGGGCCAAACAGTTTGTGCGAGGAGAAGACGTAGAAGTCGCAACCCAGCGACCGCACATCCGGCTTGAAGTGGGGCACCGCCTGGGCGCCGTCCACCAGCGTGATGATTCCCCGGGCCTTGGCCTGCTCGACCAGGGCCGCCACCGGATTAACTGTACCCAGCACGTTGGACACGTGGGTGATTGCCAGCACCCGGGTTCTGTCGTTGAGCAGACTGGTGAAAGATTCCAGATCCAGCTCGCCATCCGGCGTCACCTGGACAGGAATCACTTTTGCACCCGTGCGCTCGGCAATCATCTGCCAGGGCACAATGTTGGCATGGTGCTCCATGTGGCTGACAAGAATTTCGTCTCCGGCTTTCAGGCGTGGAGCAAGGCCGTTAGCTACCACGTTGATGGCCTCGGTGGTGCCACGGGTCCAGATAATTTCCCGCGTGCTCTCAGCATTCAGGAAATTACGGACCGTCTCACGGGCGCCCTCGAAGGCGGCTGTGGCGCGATCGCCAAGGGTATGCGCTCCCCGGTGCACGTTGGAGTGCATTTCGCGGTAATACCGATCCATGGCGTTCAGCACGGCCACTGGCTTCTGGGCCGATGCACCGTTGTCCAGATACACCAGGGGCTTGCCGTTTACCTGTTGAGACAGGATCGGAAAGTCCCGGCGAATCGCCTCCACATCAAATGTGGCGCGCTTGGCGGTGCTTGCAACGGACAGATCGGTCATAACCGGTTACGCCTCCTGAAATGTCTGTTCGAAGAAGTGGTTGAGCCGGCCCTGGACCGTTTCCCTCACTGCTTCGACCGGAATCTGCTCTACCAGCTCGTTGATAAAGGCCATGGTAAGCAGGACGTTGGCCTCGCGTCGGCCGATACCCCGTGAAACCAGATAGAACAACGAAATCTCATCAAGCTGGCCGATAG
>CAZFQI010000038.1:0-9098 GCA_964520755.1 uncultured Marinobacter sp.
CCGGCCCGAGCAAGGGTTCTTAACGGCTGGAACTGGAGATCGGCAATGACTATTTGGGTGCCGTCGTGTTCACAGGTGGTAATCAGCTTATTCAGGGCAGACAGCCCTCCGGCATCAAGAATGGTGACGCCGTCCATGTACAGGATAAAGCCTCGGGCATTCCGGGACAGCGCCGCCAGCTCTCCGAAAATCCGATCAGCGGCGGCAAAGAACAGAGGCCCGTTAATCTTGAACACCTGCCAGCCATCGGGCAGGCGGTAGTCAGCAATCCGCTTGCTCAGGGTGATATCCGTCACCTTTGTCATCTGGGCCATTTCCCGCATGAACAGGACCGCCGCCAGCAAAACCCCGGTGGTTATCGCAATCACCATATCCAACAGGACAGTGAGCGAAAAGCAAGTGAGGAAAACGAGGATATCGCTGCGCGGCGCCGTTTTCAGCAGGTGCAGCGACTTGGGAGCCTCACTCATGTTCCAGGCCACCATGATCAGCAGTGCCGCCATGGCCGGCATAGGCAGGTACGCCAACAGCCCGGCCAGCGACACCAGCGCCAGCAGCACCACCAGGGAATGGACCATTGCGGATACAGGCGACTCGGCGCCAGCGCGGTAATTCGCGGCAGAACGGGCAATGGCTGCAGTCGCAGTAATGCCGCCGAAAAACGGCGTAATGATGTTGCCGAGGCCCTGCCCCATCAATTCGCTGTTGGCACTATGGCGCTTGCCGGTCATGCCATCGAGCACCACCGCGCAAAGAAGAGATTCAATAGCGCCAAGCATGGCGATGGCAAAGGCCGCTGGCAGCAAATCCCGCAGTAGCGACCATGAAAACCCGACCGGCTCCCCTGAAACGCCTGCCTGCTGCCAGGGCCAGGCTAATTCCGGCAGGAAGGGCGGAATACCTGCCCCTGCCGTCCCATCCGGTAACAGATAGCTGAATCTTGAGCCGATGGTTTCAATGGCCGCTCCCTGAGTGTTGAACCAAAGAGCAAGAAGGCTGCCGATCACCACCGCCGGAAGATGCGGAGGCACCGGCGTTTTCAGTCTGGGCCAGAGCAGCATCACAGCAAGGGTTACTCCGGCAACCAGGGTACTCATTCCATCCAGATCGGGCAGCGCGCCGGCCAGAACGGCCAACTTGTCCCAATAATGCTCAGGCATATCGCCTACCGGGAGGCCCAGAAAATCCCGGATCTGCAGAGTGGCAATCACCACCGCTATGCCGCCGGTGAAGCCAAGGGTTACAGACTCGGGAATGTATTCGATAAAGCGGCCCAGGCGCATCAGGGCCATGAGAACCAGCAAAACCCCGGACATCAAGGTGGCCAACAGCAAACCGCCCAGTCCATAGCTCTGGGCGATGGGATACAGAATGACCACGAAGGCAGCGGTGGGGCCGGAGATACTGAACCGGCTGCCACCGGTTAGCGCGATCACAAATCCGGCAATAATGGCGGTATAGAGCCCGTATTGCGGCGCAACACCACTGGCAATCGCCAGCGCCATGGCCAGTGGTATGGCAATAATGCCTACCGTTACACCGGCCATCAGGTCGCGCAGGAAACGGCGCCCCCGATAGGGCTCATCAATGCAGGCTTCCCGGAGTGCGTGAGCCATCCGGAGTGAAAACAGGTGGGCGCGATGCGGCATGAAAGGCTCGTTAATTGCCAAGGGTCGGGAATTGCAACGAATGCCTGTAAATTATATGCTCATATTTTATTCATTCAATGTTAATCTTATTAACATCTTTGAAAATCATCGGACGTGAAGAACAACCCTATGGAAAAACGCACTGCCCGCCTGACGCTGCTGATCGACCCGGAAAAAAAGGCCGCCTTCGAAGAACTGTGTAAGCAGGAGGATGTAACGCCCTCCCAGAGAGTGCGCCAATTCATCCGGGAATACGTGGAAGAAAGATTGGGGCCGAACTGGCGCGAAGAACGCGAAAAAAGATCCTGACTGTGATCAAAACGTAAGGACTACCATGAAAATTCTCGCGCCCGCCCTGCTCTTTGCCACACTTTTTACTCTGAACGGATGCACCGCCATGCCTCCTTTAAAATCCCCGGAACCAATGCTGACGGCACCTCAAACTCAGTACGATGCCCGGATAGTGCAGCCGGAAAACAATACCGTCCTGACTCCAGAAGAGTTGGCTCAGCGACTGATCAACACTGATGTCGTGGTTGTGGGGGAATACCATGGGCACCATGGCGCACATCTACTGCAGTCCCGGCTTCAGACAGCATTGTATCGGCTGCGGCCAGAGCAGATTCTTGCCATGGAGCAGTTCAATCTGGACCATCAGGATGAGCTTAATCGGTATCTGCAGAGTGAGACAGGCGAAACCGAAATGATTGAGGATACCGGGGCGTGGGACAACTACCGCGCCTCCTATCGGCCACTGGTGGAGTTTGCGCGCCAGCAGAATCTGCCGGTAATCGCTGCCAATGCACCGGCCGACGTGGTCCGCTGTGTCGGCCGGAAAGGCCCGGAATACCTGGACCGTATTTCAGACACCTTGAGACAGAAGTTACCTTCCGATCCCTTCATGGACACTCCTGCTTACCGGGAAAAGTTCATGGCTGCCATCGGCGCCAGCCATCAGGCCGACGACACCATGAGCGAGCGGATGGAGAACACCTACAAGGCCCAGCTGCTCCGGGACAACACCATGGCCGCCCGCATTCTTCAGGCCCGGGCAGTGCATCCGCAGCACCAGGTCCTGCACCTGACCGGCACCTTCCACAGCGAAGAGGGACTGGGAACGGTGGCATTGCTGAAACAGCGCGCGCCGGAGCTGTCTGTGGCCGTAATCAGTCCGGTATTCTGGCCTTCGGACGTCAACGAAGCACCACTGGACCGGAATCGCGCAAAAGGTGACTTCGTTTACTTTATCCAGCCCCTGCCCGACGAATTCCAGGATGCCGAGCGGGAACGCGCAGCCATGAAAGCCCGTTTCAGCCGGTCGACCGAAAAGACCTGTGACTAGAAATGCCACTACCGACCAGAAAGGTCCGATTCGAGCCTGCGGGCCTCATCAAATACTGAAAGATCCTGATCGCTGAACAGGACAAACCGGACCAGGCGAACAGAGTTGAGATCCGCCAGGCTGTCGGCGACCGCTTTCATGGCTACGGCGGCTGCGTCCCGCAGCGGGTATCCGAACACGCCGGTAGAAATGGCGGGAAAGGCAATGGACGACAGGCCGCTCTGGTCCGCGAGGCGCAGCGCGTTCCGGAAACAGTCCGCCAGCAAACGGTCCGAAGGCTCATCCACTCCGTAAACCGGGCCCAGGCAATGGATAACATGCTGGTTCGGCAGGTTATGGGCCGAGCTGATCACCGCCTGACCGGGACTGATAGGCGCCAGCGCCCGGCACTCCTCTGCCAGCCTGGGACCGGCAGCACTGTGAATGGCACCGGCGACGCCACTACCGGGCAGAAGTTCGGCATTGGCAGCATTCACGATCACATCCATATCCTGCTGTGCGGCGATGTTGCCTTTGACACATTCAACTTTCACAGCCGTCATGATTCCTCCCTTTCAGCTTGGGGCGTGAAGCGCTAATCTTGTTCCTGATTTTCAGGATAGCAGCTAGCAAACGGACGCTTGCCGGAACTTTCCGGTAGTGCAATACAGGGAACACTCCATGAAACTTCTTGCCTCGCTGATTCTCGGTATCAGCGCCATTATCTCCGCCGCCCTGATCGGCGACGGCCTTACCGACCTGCGCACCGGCGACCGATATGTCACCGTCAAGGGTGTGGCTGAACGGGAAGTGAATGCAGATCTTGCCTTGTGGCCCATCCGCTTTGTTGCGACCGGGGCGTCGCTGAGTCAGGCCCAGGACAAGGCGAGAAGTAGCCGGGATGCGATCATGGCATTCCTGAAGCTGCAGGCTATTGACCAGGATGCGGTCGAGCTCCAGCGCCTGGATGTCACCGATACCAGGGCCAACCCCTACCAGACCAATAATGGCGAGCAGAAATTCATCATCAGCCAGACCCTGATGGTTCGCAGCACCGATATCGACCGGATTCGACAGGCCGCCCAGGGGGTCAGTGAGCTGGTGGACTCGGGGGTGGTGCTGTCTTCGGACTATGGCCCCTCCGGCCCCACCTATCTGTTTAACGGTCTCAACGATATCAAGCCCGAGATGATTGCCGAGGCCACAGCATCGGCCCGGGAGGCCGCCGACCAGTTCGCCCAGGATGCCAAGGCGGAACTCGGAGGTCTGCGCCGGGCCAATCAGGGCGTTTTCCAGATTCTGGCACGGGATCAGGCACCGGGCATCATGGAAGGGCAACAACCGGTGAAAACCGTTCGGGTGGTCTCGACGGTCGAGTATTATCTCCGGTAGCCGGCCAGTCTACTGCGTCGCCACCATCTCATCAGTCACCTGATATTCACCTGCCAGCCAGCGCAGGATCTCGTTGGCTGCAGGGTGGTCAAAGGCATCGTAGGTATGCTGAAGACTCTGCCGCTTTTCATCACTGATCCGGCCCAGGCCAGCATCCTGAAGCACCAGCAAATCTGCGTGCAGTTGGGCCGCCAGTTCCCTGCCGAGCACTTCCCTGGCGACATGGCGAAATGCCTGACCGTATTGATAGGAAGGTCCAAGCCGATACGACTCTGCCAGAGTGATGGCCGGAATCGCCGTTAATGTGGGCTGCAGTGCGGGATTGATTCCGTGGCCGGCCAGGTGCGCCGCATTTGCCGCGGGCCGCCCGGTGAAGGCGCGAAGATGCAGGTGTTGCGACATCCGGTCACCGTCATTGACCGGGTAATTGTCCCAGAGTACCGGCTTGCGACCGAGCAGATCCCCGACCCGTATCAGGTGCCCGGGAGATATTTCCCGGGAACACACCTCCTCGCCGGTCCAGAAGACATTCACGGAATGGTCCAGCTTGCGTCCGAGGGTCTCCAGATAAGCCGCCGGACGCTCCCCGAACACCCGGTCCAGCACCGGGTCATCGGAATAGTAACTGGGGCAGATACTCAGGTGCCTGATGGCTGTGCGCTCACGAACCCAGTGCACTATGTCTGCCTGGATGCCAGCAAGGTCAGGAGTATCGGCCCGCATATCGTCAAACAGGATGGCCAGCTCATCAATGCCCATGCGTTCCAGCAGTGCGAGTTTGTCTGCCAACGCTGCGCGAGCCTCATCGTCGAACCGGTTGAACACCTCGAACGGGCTCAGCCCCACCCCGAAACGCACCCCCTCATGCCGGCAGAAGCGCGAGAATTCTGCCAGCTCCGAGGCCATGGCCGGTGGGTGGGGCTGTTGCCATTTGCGTCGTAGGAAAACATCGGCTTTGGGTGCATAAAGATAAAACCCGTAACCATGGGGTGCCAGGGTGCGCACAAGGTGCCGGCGCTCCTGCCAGGTCCACATGGGGCCGTAGAATCCTTCAATGATTCCGAGTGTCGTTGCCATGGCCAGTTTCCGTTTCGCGGATTCCGGGGCCCGGTCGGGTACCCCATAACCCTCAATTTTGACTAGACTTACCTCTAATGCCAACTACAAACGATCCGCCCCGGTAAGGAGCAAAGCAATGGAGATAAAAACCTTCGAGAACCTGATTGACTGGACACGCCAGCTGCACGCCCATCTGTCCCGTAGTCTTCATGAATCGGCCAAACTGAACAATGACGAAAGAGCCTCCGCGTTACTCGACTACCTGTCGCGCCATGAGGCGCTGCTGGAGAAAGCCGTGCGCGAATTTGAGAACCAGGCCGAACCCAAGGCCCTGAGCACACGCCTTTACGATTATCTGAACAAGCAGCACAAGCCAATTGGCCCCAGCGCCGACTCCTACACCCACTACGCGTCCATGTCGTTCGAAGACATCGCCAAAGAGATTTTCCGCTTCCATGATCAGGTCATGGACCTCTACGACTCCCTGATCGGAAAAGCGGAGATTCCCGAGGCCAAGTCGCTTCTGGAAGATCTTCTCGCCCTTGAAGAGCACGAGGCCATGCGTCTGGCCAGTCAGATCGGGCGAATGCAGGATCTCTGATCCACTGTAAGACCAAGGTCGTAGTAAGGCCGGTTTTTGATTTTGTTTGTTAACGATAATTGCTAACGTGAACTAGCATCAAGAGTGGTTTTTCCCCAAAAGGGGAACCCTCGACCCACAAAAAAGATAAGAGGATAGAAGAGCAATGAAGATCCGTTCTGTTCTTTCCGCGGCTGTGCTGGCTGTGGCAACAACCTTTGCCTCGACACAGGCGCTCGCCCAAGACACCTTCACACTCCGCCTTGCAGAAACCTGGGGGCCAAACTTCCCGATTTTCGGTGACACCACCAAACGCTTTGCCGAAACCGTAGAGAAAATGTCTGACGGACGCCTCAAGGTCCGTATCGATTCTGCCAACAAGCACAAAGCCCCGCTGGGCGTGTTTGATATGGTCAAAGCCGGTCAGTACGACATGGGCCACTCCGCATCCTACTACTGGAAAGGCAAGGTTCCCGAGACCCTGTTCTTCACCAGCATGCCGTTTGGCATGAACGCCATGGAACAGTACGCCTGGTTCTACCACGGCGGCGGCATGGAGCTGATGCAGGAAGTCTACGAGCCCCACAACATGCTGTCCTTCCCGGGCGGTAACACCGGCGTTCAGATGGGCGGCTGGTTCCGCGAGGAAATCAAATCGCTGGAAGACCTTCAGGGTCTGAAGATGCGTATCCCCGGTTTCGCCGGTGAAGTGTTCGCGGAAGTTGGCGTTAACCCGACCAACATTGCCCCGGGCGAGCTCTACACTGCCCTGGAGCGTAACACCATCGATGCCGTTGAGTGGGTAGGTCCGGCACTGGATCTGCGTCTTGGTTTCCAGCAGATTGCCGACTACTACTACACCGGTTGGCACGAGCCTGCTACCGAGCTCCAGTTCCTGATCAACAAGCGGGTATGGGAAGAGCTGCCAGCTGACCTGCAGGAAATCATGCGTGTTGCCATGCGCACGGCTTCCTACGACATGCTGGTCCACTCCCAGCACGCCAACGCAGAAGCCTGGGCAAACATTCGGGAAGAGCATCCGAATGTCCAGATCAAGCGTTTCCCGGACGAAATCTTCGACGCCATGTACGAGGCCAACAACAAGCTGTTGGAAGAGTCAGCCGCCGAAAGTGACATGGCTGCCAAGATTATCGAATCTCAGCAGAACTATCTTGAGCAGAGCCGTGCTTACACCAACATTTCCGAGCGCGCCTACCTCAACACCATGGCCGAAGTCGAGTAAGATATAGGCTGTAACGGAGCCGGGATCGCTCTTGCAGTGATCCCGGTTTTGTCGTTTATAGCAACTGAAAAAGCGCCAGGTCGTCTGGCGGGGGATCATCAATGCGGTGGATTATCAAACTGGACGACGGGCTTGCCCGCCTGTCCATCTTCTGTGGCTGGGTTGCCTGTGTCGCGATGATACTGATGGCAGCCAACGTCTTTTACGACGTCGTAGCCCGCTACGCCTTTAACAACGTTTCTATCGGCATGCAGGAAATGGAGTGGCACCTTTATTCGGTGGTGTTCCTGCTGGGTATACCCTACGCATTGCGCACGGATGGTCATGTCCGGGTTGACGTTTTCTACACCAAATGGAGCAACAAGGCCAAGGCCTGGGTAAACCTGGTGGGTGCAATCATTTTTGTTATTCCCTTTGCCTACCTGATCGGCGTTTACGGCTACGACTTTGCGGTCGACTCCTACAAAATGGGTGAAGGCAGTGGCGATCCCGGCGGTTTGCCCCACCGCTGGATTATCAAATCTGTCATCCCGATCAGCGCGGTTTTCATCGGCATTGCCGGTCTGAACATGGTTACCTATGCCATCCGGGTAATGTCCGGGGAAAAAGCTTATGCTGGTGAGCACAGCGCAGGAGGCCTCGCATGATCGGTATGATTATGTTCGGTGTCGCCCTGCTGATGCTGATGCTGGGCTTCCCGGTAGCATTCACCTTCGGTGGCGTTGCGCTGTTTTTCGGAGTTTTCGCCGAGGGCATGGACCTGTTTGCCTTCATGCCCTATCGCATCATGAGCGTGATGCAAAACACCGTCCTTATGGCCGTTCCCCTGTTTATTTTCATGGGCGTGGTGCTCCAGCGGACGCGGTTGGCGGAACAGCTTCTGACCTCCATGGGCCGGTTGTTTGGCGGCCTCCCCGGCGGCCTGGCTATTTCGACGATTCTGGTCGGTGCCCTGCTGGCAGCCTCTACCGGTGTTGTCGGTGCCAGCGTGGTTGCCATGGGCCTGATCTCGCTGCCCGTCATGCTGGCGCACAAATACGACAAGAGACTGGCCACCGGGACTATCTGTGCGTCCGGTACCCTCGGTCAGATTGTTCCTCCCTCAATCATCCTTATTATTCTGGGCGATGTCCTTGGCCTTCCGGTCGGGGATCTGTTCAAGGCCGCGGTCTGGCCCGGCGTTGTGTTGGTGGGTCTCTACATCATCTACATTCTGGTGCTCACCAGGCTCCAGCCGGAAACCGCCCCGGCTATGCCGGATGAGCCGGGAGTATCCCGGAAGAAGGAAATCTTCAATGCGCTGTTGGCGATCATTCCGCCACTGGCATTAATTGTGGTGGTTCTGGGCTCGATCTTCACCGGCATTGCCACACCCACCGAGTCATCCGCCCTGGGTGGCGTTGGCGCCGTGGTTCTGGCCATCATCTACCGGCAGTTCTCTTTCAAAATGGTGTGGGATGCATCCAAGGATACCGTGAAGGTGACCGCCATGGTCTTCGCGATCCTGATCGGCGCCACGGCCTTCTCCATGGTATTCAGCTACACCGGTGGCGACTACCTGCTGGAAGAATGGCTGCTTCAGCTGCCCGGTGAAAAGTGGGGCTTCATCATTCTGGCCATGGTGGTGATTCTGGTACTGGGTTTCTTCATCGATTTCGTGGAGATTTCCTTCATCATCGTGCCGATTCTTGCGCCAGTGGCAGAAGCCATGGGCATCAACATGCTCTGGTTCGCCATCCTGATCGCAATGAATCTGCAAACGAGCTTCCTTACACCACCATTTGGATTCTCGTTATTCTATCTGAAGGGGGTAGCACCGCCCCAGGTGCGAACAACGGATATCTACAAGGGTGT
>CAZFQI010000038.1:9198-29727 GCA_964520755.1 uncultured Marinobacter sp.
CGGCGATTCTCAGACTGGTATTCGGGAACCCTGGCGTAAAAGCGTCGATAAAAACATTGATGTTGAGATTATCAAGGGAGAGCGGAGTCCATGAACCAGAGCACTGCCCAGAAAACCCGTGACAGCGGGCAAGAATCCAAGAGCCATGTTCTGACCCTGCCACTGGAAAACACCCATGTGGACCGGTCACCTCACACGTACGAGCGTTGGCTGATTGCCAAGCTCATGCGCATGGCAGGCTCGCCACCGGTCCGGTTCCAGCTCTGGAACGGGGATGTCATCGAACCCGAGGGTCAACACGCCCAATTCACTCTCCACCTGACTGACCCCAAGGCTCTCTACGCATTGGTCACCAACCCCAACCTGGCCTTCGGGGATCTGTACAGCTCCGGACGGCTGGAAGTGGAGGGAGACCTGCCGGATCTGATGGAGGCTCTCTACCGGTCCGTTCACCGGGCGCGACAAAAATGGCCGAAATGGCTGGAAGCCCTGTGGCGCAATCACAACCCCCGCTCCACCGGTATCTCGGAAGCCAAGGAAAACATTCACCACCATTACGATCTGGGCAATGAGTTTTATCAGCTCTGGCTCGACAGCGCCGAAATGCAGTACACCTGCGCCTATTACGAGAGCCCGGACCTGACTCTTGAACAAGCCCAACTGGCAAAGTTGGAACACGTCTGTCGCAAGCTCCGACTCAAGCCCGGCATGACCGTGGTCGAGGCCGGCTGTGGCTGGGGCGGGCTGGCCCGCTACATGGCGCGCAACTTCGGGGTCAAGGTGCATTCCTACAACATCTCGAGGGAACAGCTGGACTATGCCCGGGAAGAGGCCCGCAAGCAGGGGCTGGATAACCTTGTGGAATATATTGAGGACGATTACCGGAACATCAGCGGCCAGTACGATGCTTTTGTATCCATCGGAATGCTCGAGCATGTGGGCAAGGAAAACTACGAGGCTCTATCTGACCTGATCAAGCGGAGCCTGAAACCCGACGGTATCGCCCTGTTGCACAGCATTGGTCGCAATCGCCCGATGCTGATGAATGCCTGGATTGAGAAGCGAATATTCCCGGGCGCCTATCCACCGAGCATCGGGGAATTCATGCAGATCTGCGAGCATGGCGATTTCTCAGTGCTGGATGTGGAGAACCTGCGTCTGCATTACGCCCAGACCCTCAGCGACTGGATGACACGTTTCAACGAGAACGAAGACAAGGTAACCGCCATGTACGACAGTCACTTCACCCGAGCCTGGCGCATGTATCTGGCTGGATCCATCGCCGCCTTCAGGGCGGGTTCCCTGCAACTGTTCCAGGTGGTCTTCAGCCATGGCGATAACAACAAGCTGCCCAGGAACAGACAGGATCTTTACAACTTCCCTGCCGCACCCGAGGAGGCCTGATGGATTATTACGACCTTATCATCGTTGGTGCCGGCCCCGCCGGCTCTACCCTCGCCAGCGCTCTGGAGAACAGCGGCAAAAAAGTTCTGATCATTGACAAGCAGGACTTTCCCCGGGACAAGACTTGTGCAGGCTGGGTTACTCCTGCCGTCATGGAGACTCTGAAGATCAATCCCGAGGAGTACGGCAACGGACGAACGATCCAGCCCATTCGTCGCTTCCGAATTGGCATGATGGGCCAACCGGCGGTGGAAAACGATCATGGCGAGGTGGTCAGTTATGGCATTCGCCGATGTGAGTTCGATGACTATCTGCTCGGCCGCGTAAACAGCGTCAAGCAACTTGCCACACCGGTAAAATCCATCGTCCGAACAGAAGGCAATTGGGTAATCAACGACACCTGGGAAGCCCCACTGGTAGTCGGAGCAGGCGGCCACTTCTGCCCGGTTGCGCGGTTGCTGGGCGACGGACTTGGGGGCCATGAAACCGTCGTCGCCGCCAAAGAGGTTGAGTTTGAAATGACACCGGAGCAGGCCTCGGCTTGCGAGGCACGGGGCGATACCCCGGAGCTCTGGTTTTGCCGCGATCTCAAGGGGTATGCCTGGGTATTTCGCAAGGGCAATTACCTGAATATTGGCCTGGGCCGGGAGGACAACCACAAACTGACCGGTCACCTTCAGGCGTTTGTCGATGAGATGAAGTCCACCGGACGCATCCCGGAGGACCTGCCGGGGCGCTTCAAGGGCCATGCCTACCTGCTTTATGCCCATGCAGAACGGCCTTTGGTGGACGACGGCATTCTGCTGATCGGCGATTCTGCCGGCCTGGCCTACACACAGAGCGGCGAAGGCATCCGGCCAGCGATCGAATCGGCGCTGCTGGCGGCGGATGTGATAAGGAACGCGCCGGATTATTCAGCTTCTTCATTGCAAGTCTACGGCGATGCCATTTCCGAACGCTTTGGCAACCGCGCAGCGAACACCGATCAGGGCTGGCAGGTTCCCGACTGGGTCAAGATGCCACTGGCCAGCAGCCTGATGCGTTCGCACTGGTTTACAAGGAAAGTGGTCACGGAGAAGTGGTTCCTGCACCAGGAGGTGCCGCCGCTGAAAGTCGCTGTCTGAATATGCAAAAAATCAGACCGGGAGCGCCGTTACCGACGTGTCCCGGTCTTTAGTTGGCACCCTTGAATCAGTTCGCGGTCAGTTCAATAACATCAACACCGTAGAAGGTGGTGGTGCCGCTCACTTCGTTGCCCACCGCCAGCATGGGCTTGCCATTGGGGCTGTCTTCTGCGGCGATGAACGCCAGGCCTTCGGGCCCAAGGTCACCAGCCATACCCGCCTCTAGATTCTCCTGGGAGACAGAGAAGTCCCGGTTATTCAGGTACTGCACGAACCCCGGATTCTGGGGGTTGGTGACATTGTAGACCATGATTCCGCCGGCACGCTCCAGGCCGATAAAGGCGAATGTCTGGCCATTGATCGTTCCAATTGTCACCGCTTCGGGCTCTGGCCCCTTATCATCAGACCGGTTATCGAAGGAATTCTCGTCGTTGTTGCCGTTGAAGTTGCCGGGGATCAGGCTGGCAGTGATACGCTCAAATTCGCTACCACTGTCGAACACTCGCTTGCCGTCCTCTGACCAAATGGAGAAGGATCGTGCGCCGTAGCTGAACAGGGTGTCGTATTCGCAGGTGTTTTCCACGTAGAACTTAACGTCGTCCACGTCCACATCGGTGTCACCGTTAAGGTCGCCAAGTTCAGCGGGCAGCTGTGACGGGTCGCAGCCGTTGCTGATGCCCATAGTGGAGGTGGTGTTCAGGCGGCCCAGGTTTTCGTCTTCCAACAGGTTGGTTATGGCCGATAGGTCACTGGCTGGGTCCAGGGTCAGGTCCGCCATGCGGAATTCTTCGGTCCAGCCATCGTAATCCCGCGAGTCGCCTTCGTTGGCGGTTATGTAGTAGGTTTTGCCATTGTAGCCGTAGCTTGTGATGGCGTCGGGCATGTACATGCCTTTCACTGGCCAGTTGCGGATGTTGATGCCGCTGTCACGGTTGCTGGCATCCAGTTCGTTGCCGATGATGCTGTGGTCTTTGTAGCCCAGAGGCAAGAGCGCAGTGATCTCACCGGCCTCAATATCCAGCTCGGCGACCGCGTTGTTTTCCTGCAGGGCTACCCAGGCTTTGGTATTGTCTATGGATACGGCAATGTATTCCGGCTCCAGGTCTTCGGCCAGTGTTGCGCCGGGGCCGAATATCCGCAGGCCAGCCGTTTCCAGGTCTGCCTGGTCAGCATTGAAGCCGGTGAAACCGGCGGTGGTCACGGTGGCAGACGCTACGCCGTTGGACAGATCAATAATGCTGACAGAGCCTTCAGGGTCCACGCTATAGTCGTTACTCGGCTCGCCTTCGTTGGCAACCAGCACTTTCTGGCCATCACGGGTGAATGTGACCATATCAGGCAGGGCTCCAACCTCAACCTCACCTGCCTTGTTGAGGTCCGTACTGTTATAGAAAACCACCTTGCCATTTGCCTGCTTGTTCTCTGCTTCGATAGCCACCGCGACCAAATCACCATATACCGCCACACTATTGGCGGCAGCGCCCTCAGCGGTCGCATCAATCGTGCTCAGTTTCACTGGTAGTGATGGATCGTTGATGTCCAGGACGTCAATTGTTCTGGCCAGGGCATTCACCACGAACAGCCGCTGATTCGCCGGATCATGAGCAACAATCTCGGCAGCACTCTCGTCAAAAACCTCTCCTTCCGCCTGGTAGGAGCCCAGTACATTCAGCTCAATGAGTGTCTGACTGGTGCCAGCTGCACCATCAGTACCGTCTGCGCCATCATCGCCGTCACAGCCGGCAAGACCGAGAACCGACGCCAGGATGGCGGTGCCAAGGAGGGATTTACGCAGTTCCATATTCGCCTCATCTTCTAAAGTGTGTTGGTTCACGACATACTTTATTGAGACAAGGTGACATGACTGCGTCAGACAGAAGACAATTTGATGGCAAAGGCATTGCAGCGACAAAAAATGGCGACCCGGAGGTCGCCATTATAATTACAGAGAAAATCCCTATTTTCAGTGACCAAGATAACTGCGATACATCCAGACAGTCTTCTCCTGCTGGGAGATGTAGTCGCTCATCAGGGCAACCGTACCCTCGTCTTCCGCTTCACCGGCCAGACTGAGCAGTTCACGCTGTTTACCAATCAGCTTGGCAAAGCTTTCCACGATGTTCTCCATCGCTTCCTTGCCGTCGGAAACATCTTTGCGCTCCGGCACTTCTGAACGCTCGATGTAGGTGCTGTAGGCGTGGGCCGGGCGATGGCCAAGTGTCAGAACGCGCTCGGCAATCTCATCAATCTTGAGCAGCAGGTCGTCATACAGCTCTTCAAACTTCACATGCAACTCGAAGAAGTTGTCGCCCTTGATGTTCCAGTGGTATCCCCGGACGTTCATGTAGAAGATCTGGTAGTTGGAAAGCAGATCATTGAGGGAATCCGCAAGCTTTTCCGTTTTCTCGGTATCAAGACCGATAAAGTTCTTACCCATAATGCGTCTCCTTGGCAGTTATGTATAAATGACTGAAAACAATATACCCCCGATGGCCGAACATCGGGAAGTTGAGTCAGGTTATTCCTGTCATAGCGGCACTGCATAGCTCTACCTATGAGAGTCAGCCAGTACATAGGTGGCAACTATCGAAGATCAAAAAACAATTCATTTAACAATCATTCTCACCAAACGTTTAATGGAAACATCAACGAACGACACCGGAGAGAATCATGAGCGCGTTAAAACTGTTCGTACACAACCATGGCACGAATGGCGATCAGTCGCTGATCAAGACGGTAACGTTCGCCCTCACTCACTTTACAGTAGCCTTTACCGTGGCTTATCTGCTCACGGGTGACCTCCTCATCGGAAGCCTGATCGCCATGGTGGAACCGGCAATCAACACGGTTGCCTATTTCTTCCATGAAAAGATCTGGGCCCGGCGCCAGCGAAATGCAGGCGCTTCTGGAGGAACTCTAACTCACCCCCAGCCCCACACCTTTTGATCCCGATCAAGGGCCGGCTCAGACACCGGGCCCACAATCGGTGCAGCCTTCCTCTGGCGCCGGTCCGATACTGAGGTTGCGGTTGAGGTCTTTCAGTGCGGTTCTCAATCCTTCCTCGATGACCGGATGGTAAAACGGCATTTCCAGCATTTCGGTGACGGTCAGTCTTCGCTGGGCCGACCATGCGAGCAGATGGGCGATGTGCTCCGCCGCCGGGCCGAACATCTCGGCTCCCATAAACAGGCCACTGCCATGCTCACCGTAAACTCTCAGTAGTCCCCGGTTTTTGCCGATCACCCGACTGCGCCCCTGATCCTCGAAGGACACCTCCCCAACGGCGAAGCATCCGCGACAACGCTCGCCCACCTGGTGAATCGTCAGCCCGACCGTCGCAATCTGCGGCTCGGTGAATACTACCGCCAACGGCGTCCGGCGAAGCCCGGTTCGCACATCCGGGTAAGAGGCAGCGTTGTCGCCGGCTATCCGGCCCTCGTCGGCTGCCTCGTGCAACAGCGGCAGACTGTTATTGGCGTCGCCGGCGATAAATATGTGGCTCTGACCACAACGCAGGGTATGGGGATCAAACAGAGGCATGCCCTTTTCATCCAGCTCAATGTCGGCGTTCTGGATATCCAGTCCGTCGACGTTGGGCCGACGCCCGGTGGCTGCTAACAGGTAATCAAAGGTTTCGGTCTTTTCACCGGTATCCCCATCCACAAACGTAATGGCGACACCGTCATCAACCCGCTCAACGTTCTTGACCTCCGACTCTGGATCCAGCGGGAACTCTTCGTTAAAGGCTTTAAGGGCGTAGTCCCGGATCGAGTCGTCCTGGATGGGACCGACAGACCCGCCAACGCCGAACATTCGCACCCGGACCCCAAGCCGGCTCAAGGCTTGCCCAAGCTCCAGTCCAATCACGCCCGGACCAAATACCGCCACCGACTCCGGCAGATCCTGCCATTCGAAAATATCATCATTCACCACCAGGCGGTCCTTGGCTTCTTTCAGAAACCCGGGAACATTGGGCCGGGAACCGGTAGCGATGATGATCCGCTCCGCCTCAACCTCACGATTGCCTTCAACCACCAGACGATGCGGGCCAACAAACCGCGCGTGACCTTTCAGGCGGTGCGCTTCCGGAAACTTCTCGACCGAATCAATCACCGACGAAACGAAACGGTCCCTTTCGGTTCGCACCCGCTCCATAACCCGCCTGCCATCAATCCGGATGCCCTGGGCAGAGACGCCAAAAAGCTTGCCAAGCTCCATCTGATGGGCATTTTCGGCGGCGGCGATCAACAGCTTGCTCGGCATACACCCGACCCTGGCGCAGGTGGTGCCATACTGGTCACCCTCAATCAGCACGACTTTGTCGGTCACTTTGCGCACGCGCTGATAGGCCACCATACCGGCGGTACCAGCTCCGATAATGGCAACGTCTACAGGTTGCTTATCCATACAACGGTCTCCTGACAGGCATTCCCGGCACCCGGGAACAGGGAAGGTTCGGAAGGGTGTGACCTCAGTATAGAAGCCATGGCAAGTTTCACCCGCCCCGTGAAAAAAGCACGGATTCAGCCTATGCTGTCAGACTTTTCAGGCAATGCCGTACGCAGGATAGGAGTAGGGAAATGCAGAGTTACTGGCCGGAATTTCTGACCGTAGCCGTGGTCCACTTGCTGGCTGTGGCAAGCCCCGGGCCGGATTTTGCCGTGATGCTTAGACAGGCGCTGTGCCAGAGCCGGAGAAACGCGCTGCTGACGGCCATCGGCATTGGTGGCGGAATTCTGGTGCATGTCTGTTACTCACTGCTGGGGATTGGCCTGCTGATCCAGCAATCAATCATGCTCTTCAATGTGCTCAAGGTGCTCGGGGCGCTCTATCTTGCCTGGATTGCCGTGCAGTGTCTGCGGGCCCGTGCCGGCAGCGTCCATGTGGAACAAGACCCGACCGGTGGGCAATCCGGTATCGCAGCCCTGCGACTGGGTTTCCTGACCAATGCCCTGAATCCCAAAGCAACCCTGTTCTTTGTTTCCCTGTTCTCCGTTGTGATCAGCCCCGGTACGCCCATTGCTCTTCAGGCAGGCTATGGCATTTACATGGCCCTGGCCACCGGGCTCTGGTTTGCCATGGTTGCCGTCTTCTTTACCCTGCCAGGCGTTCGCCGGGGATTTAACCGGTTTGGCCACTGGCTGGACCGCCTGATGGGCGGTGTTCTGCTGTTGCTGGCCGGCCAGTTACTGCTGTCTACAGTGAGCGGATCAGAGCCTCCGTCTGGGCCCATCCCAGACACGGATCGGTAATCGAACACCCGTAACGCAGGTCGGCACCGTCGTCCTGCCGGCCCGGTTCCAGGAAGCTTTCCAGCATCAGACCACGAATATGGTGGTTGCCGGCCCGGCGCTGGGCCATCACTTCACGGGCTATTTCCAGCTGTCGCCCAGCCTGCTTGCAGGCATTGTCGTGGCTGCAGTCCACCATTACAGCCGTAGACAAACCGGCATTTCCCAGGGTGCCAACGGCCTGTTCAATACTTGCCGCATCGTAGTTGGTAATACCGCGGCCACCGCGCAAAACCAGGTGGGTATCAGGGTTCCCCCGGGTGGTAATCATGACCGGCGCGCCGGTCGCCGACACCCCAAGGTGGTGATGAGGATGGGAGGCCGACTGCATGGCGTTGGTTGCAACGGCAATGCCGCCATCCGTACCGTTCTTGAAGCCGGTGGGCATGGGCAGGCCGCTGACCATTTCCCGATGCACCTGCGACTCGGTGGTTCGGGCACCGATGGCAGTCCAGCTCACCAGATCACCCAGGTAATCCATGGCGAACGGGCTCAGGGCTTCGGTGGCCAGCGGCAGACCCATGGCGGCCAGATTCAACAGAAGGCGGCGGGAGCGGCGCAGCCCCTCATTCAGATCGCCCGCTCCGGTGCGCTCCGGATCGTACAGCAGGCCTTTCCAGCCGACCGTAGTCCGGGGCTTCTCCAGATACGCCCGCATAACGATCAGGAAGCGGTCGCTGACCTCATCCGCCAGCGCCTTCAGCTTCTCCCCATATTCCAGGGCCGCCACCTCATCGTGAATGGAACAGGGTCCCATCACGATCAGGGTTCTCATGTCGCTACCTTGCAGAATCCCCCGGATTGCCTGTCTCTGCTCTGCCACCTGCCGGACGACAGAGTCGCTGACCGACATCTGCTGCTTGAGCTCCGCCGGCGTTGGCAGAACCACTTCCTGCCGGTGGACGGTCGGAGATTCCGCTTGCTGGTGTGTCAGTTCAGTGTTCAAGGGCATGTTCATGTCAGTGTTTCCGTTTCCCTGCGTCAGAATCAAAAAAGCCCCGGCTGGGCTACCAGTCGGGGCTTTTTGAGTCCGGTGGCAGCCTGGGTTTTCTGCCGGGCTGCCTTCCTCGTTATTCGTTCGATGAAGATGCTATGGGCGGCCCCGGCTCTGGCTAAAATAAAAGCCATAACCAAACCACCAAAAAAACACAGCAGCGACTGCAGCCACCGGCTTGGTGCCGAAAGCTTGCAAAACATTCAATTGACAGGTCGCGTGTGTCGTCTTCATGCTTTTCAATATATACCCCCGGTTTTCAACTTGGCAACCCAAACGCCGGAGTTTTTTCACTTACGGCTGAATGGTTGGGAGCAATCAATGACTGTTTTCCTCCGACGATACCCCCTGCTGCTCGCATTGGCGCTTCTGCTCGGGCTGTTTTCCAGCTCCGCCCTGGCCCAGGCGGAGTCACGTGCCTATCAGCTTGAAAACCGGCCCGGGGAAGACGTGGCTGTGCAGATTCGCGAGCTTTACCAGGGCTCGCCGGTGACCGTGACCGCCCGGGGCCAACAGCTGGTGGTGCGAGGTGAACCAGCCTTGCTGGACGAGATCGGGCGGCTTGTGGAGACGATGGACGTGGCGCCGGTACAACTGCGAATCACCGTTCGCTCCAGAACAGATAGCGGCGGCAAGCGCTCAGGGGCGGGCATTTCCGCGTCCGGAGGCCAGGCCGAAATCTCAGCGGAACGCCGCGTTACCAGTACCGGCAGCGCCCAGGAACGAACACTGGTTATGCAGGATGGCCAGTCTGCGCATATAACTTCGGGCCAGATCCGGACCATTCCTGTCGCCGTTCGCGGAGGCCGGAATCCGGCGGCTTTCCTGCAACAGGTCGAAACCCGCAGCGGGTTCCTGGTCAGCCCCCAGGTGATTTCCAATCAGGCGGTAGAACTGAGCATTGTCTCGTTCGAGGAGGAACCGGCAAACCTGGACGGTTACGAAACAGAGGCCGTGGTCACCATTCGGCGGGTTGAGCCAGGACAGTGGGTATCACTGGGCAGCACAGCAACCCGTTCGAGCCAGGAGCGCAGTGGCATCACCTATCAGGTAAACAGCAGCCGCTCAGAGAACCGGAGTTTTGAAGTACGGGTTGACCTTCTGCCCTGACCTCAGGCGTTTCGTTTGCCCAGGAGAACCTGCTTGGCTTCGTTCAGTTTGGCCGCCAGGTAGTCATTGCCACCCCGGTCCGGGTGAAGCTTCTGCATAAGCCGGCGATGGGCCATCACGACCTCTTCTTCAGTGCAGCCGGCTTGCACCCCAAGGATATCGCAGGCCTCGCGTTCTGACATCTGGCCAGTCAGATCCGTGCCCTGACCGGATTGACGGTTTGCCTGCTCTTGCTCTGATCCCTGCTTTTTTTCGCCCATGAACCGGCTGATGGCCGGGGCAAATTTCAGCAGCGCGGGCAACTTCCGCAACAGGGGAATCAGGGCCGCGACTGCCGCCGTCAGTACATGGACCCGACCAGTCAGAACCATGAACACCAGCAAGGCGCCACCGATCACAAGAACAACTTTCCAGGTGGCCGCCTTTTTCTTTTCGGCGGACAGCGCGCCCCACTGTTTCAGAATTACAAACACGGCGGCTGCCAACGCGAGCCCCAGAATCCACTGCATGGTTGATCCTCACCCTGAATACCGTCGTAATTCTGTCACCGACGTCTGATACATTACTAGTGCCCTGCGCGGAAAGCCGCCCCCTACAAAACAGCCATGATGTTTGTCAATTCCGGCAAGCCCGGAGTCTAGATAGAAATACTTACAACCCGGTGACAATAGCGACCCTGATTTTGTAGGATGCTATGCTTCCCCAAATCTGACACAGATCCTCAGGACCCGAACCATGCGCACTGCTTCCCGCTTTCTGATCGTCATTATTTTTCTCGGCGTGGTGCTCGGAGGCATCTTTGGCTACAAGTTCTACCAGTTTGGCCAGATGCAAGAGCAAATGTCCCAGCCTCAGCCACCGGCCCAGATTTCCGCCGTTGAGGCCAAGAATGAAGCCTGGACGCCAGCCATCAAGGCTGTCGGCAGCGTTGAAGCCATTAACGGCATCCAGGTAGCCAATGAGGTGCCGGGCGTCATCGAAACCATCAATTTCGAATCCGGTGACGTGGTTGAGCAGGGCGATATCCTGATCCGCATCGATGCAGCCATCGATGAAGCCGCCCTGCGCACACGCCGTGCCGAGGCACAACTGGCTGAACAGGAATTCAAACGGGTATCCGACCTGCTGCCCAAGCGTGCAGTATCACAGTCTCAATACGATGAAGCCAAGGCCAATTTTGACGCTGCCCGCGCACGTGTTAACGAAGCCGAGGCCCAGTTGAGCAAGAAGATCATTCGTGCGCCCTTTGATGGCACGCTAGGTATCCGGATGGTCGACCAGGGCGAATATATTGCCACCGGCACGCCCATTGTGGAGATCAACATGCTGGATCCGATCTATGTTGACTACACCCTATCGGAGAAAAACCTGCCGAACGTGAAGACTGGCTATCCAGTAGTCGCCACTGTCGCTGCGGTTCCGGAGCAGGACTTTGAAGGATCTGTCAGCGCCATCAACACCTCGGTTAACGCGGAAACCCGGACTGTCAGAATCCGCGCCACGCTTTCCAACCCGGACAACCTGTTGCGTCCGGGCATGTTTGCGACCGTTCTGACCCAGCAACCGGAAGACAACGAGGTTGTGACCGTGCCGCGCACTGCTATTTCCTACAACACCTACGGTGACTTTGTGTTTGTGGTTGAGGAGAACGACGACGGCAACCTGATCGTTAACCGTCGCACGGTGACCACCGGCGAAACCCGCAACACCCGCGTTGCTGTCCTGTCAGGGCTGGAAGCAGGCCAAACCGTCGTCGAAAAAGGTTTGCTGCGCCTGCGCGCAGGCCAGAAGGTGGCCATTCAGGAAGAAGACCAGAAGCAGGGGGCATCTGAGTAATGCGCTTCACTGACATATTTATCCACCGTCCCGTACTGGCGACGGTGGTCAGTCTGCTGATTCTGCTTCTGGGTGCCCGGGCGGCCATGGAAATGGAAATCCGGCAGTATCCGGAACTCGAAAGCACCACTGTGACCGTCACTACGGCCTATCCCGGCGCCAGTTCCGACCTGATCAAGGGCTTCATTACCACGCCGCTGCAGCAGGCAATTGCCGAGGCCAGTGGCATCGACTATCTGACGTCCACCAGTTCCCAGGGTACCTCCACCATTGAAGCCAAGATGGTGCTGAACTATGACGCCAATGCGGCCCTTGCGGAAATACAGGCCAAGGTGGCGAGCCAGCGGAACGTGCTGCCGGCCGAAGCCCAGGACCCGGTGATCACCTCCACCACCGGTGACTCGACGGCCCTGATGTACATTGCGTTTTACAGCAATGAGCTGGCCGTGCCCCAGATTACCGATTACCTGACCCGGGTTGTCCAACCCAGGCTGCAGGCGCTCTCCGGTGTTGGCAAGGCGGAACTGCTGGGCCGGAAATTCGCCCTGAGGGTATGGCTGGATCCGGAACGCCTGGCCGCCGTGGACATGACACCTCAGGAGGTGGTCGCAAAGCTCCGCGCCAACAACTACCAGGCCGCCGTGGGCAACACCAAGGGTACCTACACCGAAATCAGCATGACCAGCGACACCGACGTGGCTGACCCGGACGCGTTCCGCAACCTCGTCGTCAAACAGTCTGATGGCACCCAGATCCGCCTGCAGGACATCGCCCGGGTTGAGCTGGGCTCTGAAACCTACGATCAGCTCGCTCTGTACAAAGGCCAGCCGGCCACCTATGTCGCCATTGAACTGGCTCCCGGGGCCAACCCGCTGACGGTCGCCGGCCTGGTGAAGGACGAACTACCGGATATCGAAAGCCAGCTGCCGTCCGGGCTGGATGTGCGCCTGGCCTATGATGCCTCTGACTTCATCGAGGATTCCATCAACGAGGTTATCATGACACTGCTGGAAGCGATGATCATTGTTCTGGTGGTGGTGTTCCTCTGCCTCGGTTCGGTCCGGGCCTCGATTGTGCCATCCGTTGCGGTCCCGCTGTCACTTATCGGCGGCGCCTTCATCATGCTGATGTTCGGCTTCTCGCTGAACCTTCTTACCCTGCTCTCCATGGTGCTGGCCATCGGCCTGGTGGTGGATGACGCCATCATCATGGTGGAAAACGTGCACCGACACATCGAAGAGGGCGAGTCCCGATTCGAGGCCGCGATTAATGGCGCCCGTGAGATGGCGGTTCCGATCATAGCCATGACCACCACCCTGGTGGCGGTATACGCGCCTATCGGCTTCATGGGCGGGCTGGTTGGCTCGCTGTTCACCGAGTTTGCGTTCACGCTTGCGGGCACCGTTGTTATTTCAGGCATTGTTGCCCTGACCCTCTCGCCCATGCTTTCGGGCAAGGTTCTCAAGCCCCATGGCAACCCCGGTAGATTCGAGAGGGGCGTTGAGAAAACCTTCAATGGCCTGGCGGCGAGCTACAAGTCTGCCCTGAGCTCACTGATGCAAACCAAATCGGTGGTGGTTTTCTTCGCCCTCGTCGTGCTGGGCTCTATTTACTTCATGGTCTCAATGAGCCAGAACGAGCTGGCTCCCACTGAAGACCAGGGCATCCTGTTCTATCAGGGGCTTGGCCCCCAGACCTCGACCCTTGACTATCTTCTGGAGCATGGCGATGAAGTCCAGGAGCGTATGTCGACGGTCCCGGGCTACAACGAGGACTTTATGATCATCGGCATTACCGGCCCCAATTCGGTATTCGGTGGTTTCAAGCTGGCGCCCTGGAGTGAGCGGGAGATCAGTCAGTTTGAAGTCCAGCCAAAGCTGGATGCCGAGCTCAAGAACGTAACCGGCCTGCAAACCGCCGTGTTCCCGCGGCCTTCCCTGCCGGGCTCCGGTGGTGGCCTGCCATTCCAGTTCGTGATTACCACCGGCAGCAGCTATGAGCAGCTGGATCAGGTTGCGGATGAACTGCTGGGCAAAGCCATGGGCAGCGGTAACTTCATGTTCCTGCAGAAATCCATCAACTTTGATCGGCCGATCACACGCATCAACGTCGACCGGGACCGGGTAGCGGACCTGGGTCTGTCCATGCAGGACGTTGGCCAGAGCCTGTCGAGCATGCTTGGGGGCGGTTACATCAATCGTTTCAGCATGGAGGGCCGCTCTTACCAGGTGATTCCGCAGGTTGACCAGCAGTTCCGGCTGGATGCTCAGGCGCTCAATGAGTATTACATTCGCTCGGATAACGGCGAACTGGTGCCGCTGGGCAGCGTCGTCAGCTTCAGCCAGGACGTTGAACCCTCGAACCGCACCCAGTTCAACCAGCAGAACTCCCTCACTCTTGAAGGCGTGGTACAACCGGGCGTAGCCGCAGGTACCGCCATGGACTTCATGGAGCAGACCGCCGCTGAAGTTTTCCCACAGGGCTTCAGTTACGACTACACTGGCCAGACCCGCCAGCTGGCGACCCAGGGCAGCGCCCTGATGGTGACCTTCTTCCTCTCGCTGCTGGTGATTTACCTGGTGCTGGCAGCCCAGTTCGAAAGCTGGCGGGATCCGTTCATCATTCTGGTGTCGGTGCCCATGTCGGTTGCCGGAGCCATGGCGTTCATCGTCCTCGGCTTCGCCACCATGAACATCTACACCCAGGTGGGTCTGATCACACTGATCGGGGTGGTGTCCAAGAACGGCATCCTGATTGTCGAGTTCGCCAACCAGTTGCAGAAGGAACGCGGGCTTAACAAGGTGGATGCGGTGATTGAGGCGGCAGCGATCCGCCTGCGGCCAATCATCATGACATCCCTGGCACTGATCTTTGCCATGGTGCCGCTGCTGATTGCCATTGGCCCGGGCGCGGAAAGCCGCTTTGCCATTGGTCTGACCATCAGCGCCGGACTGGGTATCGGAACCTTGTTCACCATCTTTGTGTTGCCGGCGTTCTACATCCTGCTGGGCCGGGATCATCACGGCTCAGCCGTAGATGAACACGGCAACGGGTCCGAACCTGAGAGCAAATCGGCGCCGGCCCACTGATCCGGTGTGATACAGCAGGCCCGGCCACGGCAACGTGAGCCGGGCTTTTTTGTCCAGCGGATCAGGACAGCAGCAGGTCGGGCTCGTCTACAACCTGCTTGCCCACGCCTCTGCCCTGAAGGTTTCGCCGCCACTGTACCGTGTCACTGGGCAATTCCCCGAAGTGTTCCCGGTACAGGGCGGCAAACCGTCCGAGGTGCGAAAAACCTGCGTCGGCGGCATACCAGGAGATGTGCGGCACGTCGCACTGGCAGTCCACCAGACGCTGCCGAACCCTCATCAGCCGGTTACGCTGGTACAACCGGTAAGGCGTCATACCGGTTTCCCGCTTCATCAGATAGTAAAGATTCCGCTCGCTAACCCCGGAGTAGCTGGCCAAGTCCTGCAGGTTGAAGTCCCAACCCGTTTCCTGCCTTATTTTCTCGATCGCCCGCAGCAAACGCCGATCGAGCTTCGGACACTGGCAGGCGTGGACCGATCTCTCATCCGGGGCTATCAGGAAGCGGAAAAGCTCATCCGTTGTCTCGATCGCGTGCGCGTGGTCGCGAAAGAACGGTGATCGATGGAGATAGCAGGTGATCATGTCCTCCCAGGCGGAGAGGCAGCCCTCGGAACTACCCCCAGTCAGTGGCTCCGGAATCCCGGTTTCCGGCCGGATAATCAGCACCTGAGCACCCTTGGGCATACGCAGCCGGAACCTGTCTTCTGGGCGGGCGAGAACGAGCCCGGTCAGACATTGCCAGGGCCCGTCGCGGCGAGCGATCTGAGGAATGCCGGTTCTCGGCAACAGAAGAACGGGGGCCGTTGCCCGGCAGCCAGTGATATTCATGCCCTGACTGGCATACAGACAGATCAGACGGCCTCGCTCCGAGGCCAACATGGAGAGGGCCCCCACCTGTTGGCCACTGCCCTCGAACACGGTGCAGTTCATATCACCACAACCAGACAGCTCGCGGATTGCTGCGAGCCACTCCCTCAGGGAGGCTCGATTAAGACGCAGGTAGGCATCAAGTTCCAGTTCTGGCGTTGTATTTTGCATAGGGTTCCGAGGACGAGGTTTGCCCCTTGATAAATCAATCGAGGCCTCTGACCTAGCCAAATCTTGCAAAATGCACCGGGAAAGACCGCTGTCTGACTTATTCTTGACGTCGATCAATAACTGTCGAGAACCAAAGGAAGCAACTCCTGCCAGGGCGCCGGCCTGGCCATCAGGAATCCCTGGCCCCGGTGACACTTCAATTCCCGGAGCCTGCTGCGCTGGTCTTCGGTCTCGATTCCCTCTGCTACCACCTCCAGATCCAGTGCCTCGGCAATTCCGAGGATCGCAGAGACGATCCGTGAATCGCCCGACTCGCCGCCCAGGCGCCAGATAAATTGCCGATCAATTTTAAGCACATGCAATGGAAGGGTATGCAGATAAGCCAGTGAGGAGTATCCCGTTCCAAAGTCATCAATGGCGACAACCACTCCTTGATCGCCAAATTCCCGCAGCCGATTCAGGCACTGCCTCGACAGGTTCATCAAGTGGGTTTCCGTGATCTCGATTTCAGGCACCCACCCAACACTTCGGATGCGTTCGAACAAGGGGCCCAGCAGGGTTTCCAGGCGGGAGTCGGTAATCTGGCGTGCCGAGATATTGATCGCCAGACCAAGCCCTTCGGGCAGCGTGTCCGCATGCTTTGAAAGGTCGGAGAGCACACAGCGCACCAGGTGCTCGGTCAGTTCATGAATATGGCCCCGCTGCTCGGCAATGGGGACAAAATCCGCGGGTGATACCGGGCCGAATTCCGGGTGGTGCCAGCGCAGCAAGGCCTCAAGCCCGGCGACCTTGCCTGTCTCGAGGTGGTATTGAGGTTGATAAACCACGCTGAATTCTTCCGGTGCGGTCTTCAACGAGGCGATCAGCGCCTCGGACAGGCGTTGTCTGTGTCGGCCCTGTTCAGTGTCCACAGCACTGTATATCCGGTAGCAGGCCCGCCCCGCTATTTTGGCCATGTACATGGCGCGGTCTGCATTCTGTAAAAGCTCCGCGCCGGTGCGACCATGGTCAGGGTATACCGAGGCGCCAACCGAAGCCGACAGGAAGTACTCCCGGTGGCCCACGATGATGGGCGCCTGAAAGATCTGCGTCATGCGCTGACAAACACTCTCCAGCTCGTCATCGTTCTGGAGTTCGATGATGACCGCGAATTCATCACCGGAGAGCCTTGCAACCACGTCGCCCTTGCGCAGAACGCTCTGAATACACTGGGCAGCCTGCTGCAAAACCTGATCGCCGCATTCGTGGCCGTGCAGATCGTTAATCGACTTGAAAAAATCAAGGTCCACGTACAACACGGCGAAACAACCGCCGTCGCGCTCCCGCTGGGACACCCGGGCCTTGAGGAATTCCTGGAACAGAGAACGGTTTGGCAGCTCCGTCAGCGGATCATAATAGGCCAGCGAGGCCAGTCGCTCATCGCCGGCGGCAATATCTCCGACATCGGTGAAGATGCCTGCAAAAAACTGTCGTCCCTCCCGCTGCACGGGATATATGGTCAGCCATTGGGGATAGGTCTCGCCATTCTTGCGCCGGTTCCAGATCACTCCCTCCCAACGCCCGTGATCGCTCAGGCTTTTCCACATGGCTTGATAGAATTCAGGCGAATGCAGCCCCGAGCTGAGTACCGAAGGCGCCTGACCAATCACCTCTTCTGCCTGGTAACCGGTCACCGAGCGGAACATCCGGTTCACGTAGGCAATTCTCGGTTCCGTTGTCGACAGCATGATTGCTCTGGGGTGGTGATCCACCAGGGCCCTGAAGTCTTGTTGTTTTAATGCCTGCATGCACTGCTCACTCCTTTTCAGCAGTCCCTGAATCTGGTCCGATCAGTTCCAGTCACCAGCATAAGCAGTATGTGTCGCCAACCTAGCCACATATTGCAAAAACACGATTGTTACGACCAAAGCACAAGAAAACGTGAAGAAACGTTCAATTATTGCAATAACCGGATATCGAACAGACAGAAGTCGGTCGATAGTTAGTCAACGTGACAAGCACCGATATCGAAGCAAGGAACCTTCATGCGCATCAACGAACCCGTCAGCCAAAAAGAACGGGGATACCCGGACCAGTATCACCTGATTACCACTACCGATCTTCGAGGCAAGATCACCGCCGCCAATGAAGAGTTTGCCGAAGTCGCCGGTTACGAGATCGACGAACTGGTTGGCCAACCCCACAACCTGATCCGTCATCCGGACATGCCACCAGGGGCCTTCGAGAATCTCTGGCAAACCATCAAATCCGGCGAATCATGGCGCGGAATCGTGAAGAACCGATGCAAGAATGGCGATCATTACTGGGTGGACGCCTTCGTCACTCCAATACGCAAAGACGGGGAGATTGTTGAGTTTCAGTCGGTTCGCACCCGCCCCCGACCGGAACAGGTTGCCCGGGCGGAGAAGCTGTACGCTGCCTGGAAGCAGGACAAGGTTCCAAGGCGCTACCTGGCTATCAGCCCACCGCTGTCACTGAAGCTTGGCTGCCTCTACGGAGTTCTGGCATCCGCTATTCTCGGATTCGGCCTCACTGAGCTGACCCTGCCCCACCTGTTGGTTTTGCAGGCGCTGGTTCTGTCGGTGTTTGCGGTCCTTTTTTGGCTGACTCTGCCAATGATGCGCAGCGCCAGAGCGGCCTGTTGCGAGGCCCATCCGGCCATGCCCTGGATCTATACCGGTCGTCGTGATGAAGGTGCCTGGATCGAGTTCGATCGCCAGAAAAGGGATGCAGTGCTCCGGGCAGTGTCTGCCCGCATGCATGCCAATGTCGGCAAGCTCCATGGCCGGAAACAACGAACCGTCGAGTGGGTCGCCAACTCGGTGGCCAGCATTCGCAGTCAGCAGGATGATATCCAGGACATAACCCGGGCCTTCGAAGAACTGGCCGAGAGTGTTCGCCGGGTCAGCGAACTGACCGCCCGAACCCACGAGGCAACGGACGACGCCCGTCAGTCAGCCGGCCAGTGTCGCGGCCAGATGACATCTATGAACCAGTCTCTCTCCGGGCTCAGGGACCAGCTGTCTGTCGCCAATGAACGTATGCAGACGTTGTCTGAAAAGAGCGATGCCATCGGCATGGTTCTGGATGTGATCTCCGACATCGCGGAGCAAACCAATCTGCTGGCACTGAATGCCGCCATTGAAGCTGCCCGTGCGGGCGAATCCGGCCGCGGATTTGCCGTGGTTGCCGATGAGGTGCGGGGCCTGGCGCTGAGAACCCACGAATCCACCCGCAAGATTGATGAGATGATCGGAGCCCTGCAAACCGAAACGCGGGAAGTCGTTGAGGTGATCAACAACGGAACGCGCTGCTGCGAGCAGACGGCCGGAATAGCCAGTGAAGCCAGCGAAACGCTGGAGGCGACACTCAGGGATGTCGATGTCATTACCTCCTGCACCCACGAGGTGGCCGGCGCTACCGAGCAACAGGCCGCGCTGAGTCTTCAGGTGGAACGGCAGGCAGCACGGCTTCTGGAACTCGGCAACCGGTCGGTCCAGAGCAGCGAAAACGCGCGGGAAGAGTCGGAACACCTGGGCAATAACGTGGATCAGGCCCAGTTGCTGACCAGTCATTTCCTGCAGATGTTGTGCGACCGACTGTTGCCGGCACCAGCGCCCCGGAACCGGCAACGATTCCCCGAGCCGACGCAATAAGGTAGGCTGGCGATCAACCTTTAGACCAACCTTGGAAGATCGCTGCAACCGTGACTCTTGGAACCCTGTTCTGGCTATTCGTGGCCGGATTCGCTGTCTGGTACTGGTGGCGCGCCAAAGCCATCAAGGATTTCGTGCTTCAGGCCGCGCGCCGCTACTGCAAAAGCATGGACGTGATGCTGCTGGACGACGCGGTATTCCTCCGTGGTCTCTGGTTCAAACGCGACGATCAGGGCCGGATCCGGGTATGGCGCCGCTTCCTGTTCGATTTCACGTCTACCGGCGAAGAGCGCTACACCGGTCGCATCATTATGCTGGGCCAACGCATCCAGCATATGGAACTGGAACCCCACCGGTTTTCCTGAGCGGGCGCCGCATTGGTCGCCTGGAGTCTAATTCAGGTCCAGGCCATCATTAGCGATCGAAGGCTTCCCCATAACTGCGGCAATCACCTATCCGCTGCGGCATCACAGATATGTTTGGGTTTCCTATACTGTCGGGGTCATTTCCAACCAACAGACAGGGACAATGGACATCCAAAACGACCACCGTTACGCGATCAACCTCAACGTCCGGGGCATTCAGCCCTCGGCCACCCTTCGCATCAACGAATTGAGCAACCAGCTCAAGTCCGAGGGCAAGGAGATCATCAAACTCGGTCTGGGGCAATCCCCGTTCCCGGTTCCCGATCGCGTGGTGGAAGCTCTCAGGGAGCATGCCCACGAAAAGGATTACCTGCCGGTGAAGGGGCTTAAGGGCCTGCGTGAAGCCATTGCCGGCTATATCAACCGCAGTGAGCGCATGCGCTGTACCTGGGAAGATGTTCTGATCGGCCCTGGCTCCAAGGAACTGCTGTTCATATTGCAGCTGGCCTACTACGGCGATCTCCTGATCCCGCGCCCGAGCTGGGTTTCCTACGCCCCGCAAGCGCGGATTATCGGCCGCTCGGTACACTGGCTGCCAACCCATGCCGAGAACAACTGGCA